>NZ_CEYNZH010000042.1:0-31613 GCF_982874595.1 Oceanospirillum sp.
GAGGTTCATCGGGCGCTGTAAAAAAGTGTCAACTTATATCAGGACTAGACATTATTCATGCTATCTCGTTGTTTTCTTGGAATTTATTTTTAATTTCAACTTGACAACCATGCGCTGTGTGAAGATAATTTGCGCCACTTGTTAGCAAGCCTTCAGGTTGCAAATATCAAGTCTGGCTATGTAGCTCAGTTGGTTAGAGCACAGCACTCATAATGCTGGGGTCGCAGGTTCAAGTCCCGCCATAGCCACCATATTTAAAAAGCCGCTTCAACTGAAGCGGTTTTTTTTCGTCTGAAGTTTTTTCTCATCACCACAACCCCGCCATTCCGCCACAAAGCAAACCAACTCGACCCTTTGGCCATGTTGCGACCTGCTTATCGGATTCAACACGTCAGATATCCCATCATGCTGCTTCTATAGTATGCTCAGAAAAAACAATCACCCGACAAAGACCCACCCACCATGGATTCGTTAAAAAAAGCTATTTTTCCTCTGATCCGCCCCCTTGGCAGCCTCATGATTCTGGCTGTCTTTTTGCTGCATTCAATCGGTTACTGGAATATCGGATTATTTAATCGTCTGGAGCAGATTGCTTACGACATCCGAATCAATATGACGCTACCTAATGAAGGAGACCCCCAAATTCTTATCATTGATATTGATGAGGATAGCTTGAGAGAGATCGGCCAGTTTCCATGGCCAAGGGAGTATGTTGCTGAATTGCTGTACATCCTTTTTGGGGAATATGGCATCAGTACGCTGGGCTTTGATATTGTTTTCCCTGAACCAGACCGACGAGGAGCCATGGAAGTACTGCAACGGCTTCTTGAAGAACAACCAGAGCTCACAAAAACTATCTCGCCACTCCTCAAGTCTATGGACGGCGACCGACAACTGGCCGAGCTCCTCAGCCAGACCCCAGCAGTCATGGGTTTTTATCTTGACCGCGAATCGGAAGAAGAAACTCCCTCTGTTGGTGTACTTCCTGACCCTCTGCCTATTAATAGTCCTATGCCACCCAAACTTCTACCAATACCTAAGGCAGAGCGATTCTCAGGCAACCAACCAATTCATCAGGCAAATGCGCTGACGGCAGGATTTTTTGATAACCCCCTGGTAGACCAGGATGGGGTTTTCCGGCGGGTGCCGATGATCCAGGAATACAAGGGGAACTACTACCAGTCACTATCACTGGGGGTCGTTCGCAGCGTATTGGGAATGCCTCCTGTGGAATTCGTTATGAGTGGCGATGAGAGCAACCCTATTCTTGAAGCTCTGGATGTTGGCGGCTTTCGTATTCCGGTCGATAACCAGACCGGAGCACTGGTACCCTATTACGGTGGCCGGGGAACCTTTGAATATATCTCAGTGATTGATATCTTTAATCAGTCGGTTCCGAAAGAGAAACTTCAGGGCGCAATTGTATTACTGGGAGCCAGCGCGCCGGGCTTGCTGGACCTACGAACCACACCGGTACAAAGTGTTTATCCCGGTGTAGAAGTGCACGCAAACCTGATTGCCGGTATTCTGCACCAATCCTTTAAGCATCAGCCAACCTACACCATTGGCGGTGAAATTCTGGTACTGACTTTCCTGGGCCTGCTGCTGACCTTCACGCTACCCCGGCTCAACCCTCTGCCAATTCTGATCGGCTCATCCCTGATATTTTCCGGTATCTGGTACGGCAACCTGCTGCTCTGGACCGATTACAAATGGGTCTTCCCATTGGCAACACCGGTACTGCTCAGTGCTCTGATTATTGCCTATCAGCTTGCTTACGGTTATCTGGTTGAGTCCCGGGGCAAGCGCCAGCTAACCCGTCTCTTCGGCCAGTACGTTCCTCCTGAGCTAGTGGACGAAATGAATGACGACCCTGGCAGCATCTCGCTTGAAGGTGAAAGCCGGGAGATGACCGTACTCTTCTCCGATGTCCGCGGCTTTACCACCATCTCTGAAGGTCTGAATCCTGAAGAACTGACCCGCCTGATGAATGCCTTCCTGACACCAATGACCGGTGTCATTCATGAGTATCGCGGCACCATCGACAAGTACATGGGCGATGCCATCATGGCATTCTGGGGCGCGCCATTAAGAGATCCTATGCACGCTAAGCACGGCGTTGAAGCGGGTCTTCGTATGATTGAGATCATGAAAGAGCTTGGGCCTGAGTTTAAAAAGCGTGGCTGGCCGGAGTTGAAGATTGGTGTTGGCCTGAACACCGGCCCAATGAACGTCGGCAACATGGGATCTGAATTCCGCATGGCCTATACCGTTCTTGGCGATGCCGTAAACCTGGGCTCACGCCTTGAGGGGTTAACCAAGCAATACGGTGTTGATCTGATGGTCAGCGAGACCACTGCACAGGCTGCTGACGACTACCTCTACCGCGAGCTTGATCTTGTTAAGGTTAAAGGCAAACATGAACCAGTGGCCATTTTTGAGCCTATTGCTTTAAAGGAAAAGGTCGACGACGAAACACAACAACGGCTGAACCGTTACAAAAAGGCCCTGACTCACTTCCGGGCACAGGAATGGGGCTATGCTGAGCGACTGCTCAAAGCGCTACAGGCTGAGGAAGAACGCGTGATTTATGCTGTCTATCTGGAAAGGATTGAGCTTTACAGGGAAACCCCTCCAGGGGCCGACTGGGATGGTGTCTTTACACACACAAGTAAATAAAAGACGTTAACTCATTAAAAAGTTAGAGTTTTTTTCAAAAAAAACTTGACCCGTTTTTAAAGATCCCTATAATGCATCTCGAAAGTTGAGCACAGTTCCCTGATAGCTCAGTTGGTAGAGCAGTAGACTGTTAATCTATTGGTCGCAGGTTCGAGTCCTGCTCGGGGAGCCAACTTTCCAAATCCGGCTAAAGGCCGGTTTTTTTTCGCCTGAATTTTCTCCCTTCCTGTACAACTGTAGACACCTTATTCTAAAAAAACCTTTGTTACCTGGTTGCTATTATCCTGTCGCGTATTGCATTAAAGTGAATACCAACAAAACAAAGGCCGGAGTGTAACCTCCAGCCTCTGAGATAAACCAAGAATGCCTCACAAATTTTAAAAAGCATCAAATCTCTTTCAGACCGTTAAAACACACCAAGACTTCGTAAAGTTTGAAAGCATCACGGCTCCCCGCCAACTCCCTAACAGAATGCATGGCAAATTGCGGAACACCGACATCAATAGTCCGGACACCGAGCTCAGCGGATGTAATAGGTCCAATGGTACTACCACAAGCCAGATCGCTACGCATAATAAAACTCTGGACATCAACGCCGGACTGCTGACAGGCCAGCTTAAACCAAGCCGAACTCTCACTGTTGGTAGCATAACGCTGGTTGGCGTTCAGCTTGATCACAGGCCCGGCATTCAGCAAAGGGGCATGATTATTATCATGATAACTGGCGTAGTTGGGGTGAATGCCATGAGCATTATCACAGGAAATCATCATAGAAGCGGCCATCATCTGCTGATAACGCTCTTCTGTTCCGGCAATACGCTTAAGGACCGACTGCAGAAAAGGCCCCTGAGCTCCGGAAGCACTTAGACTGCCAACCTCTTCATGGTCATTACAGACCAAAAGCGAGGGAAGATCGTTCGAACTGCTCAGTAACGCCTTAAGACCAATGAAACAGCTGAGAAGATTGTCCAGCCTGGCTGAAGCGATGAAATCTTCTTTGTAACCGATAAGCGCAGCAGGCTGAGTATCATAAGCCAGGCACTCGTGCTCCAGAATTTGGGCAACATCAGTGACACCCTGGGCCTTCAATTGAGAGGTTAAAAGATCATTGAAGCTTAATGCATCATCATCCTGCTGCATCAAAACAATTGGCAGATGGGTCTGCGCGTTAATAGCAACACCGCTGTTTGCTTCCCGGTTCAGGTGAATAGCCAAGTTCGGTACGGGCCCTACAGGGCGCTCAAAATTAACCAAGGCTTGTTTAACGGTTCCCGATTCAGACCGATAAGACACCCGTCCTGCAATCGACAGATCTCGATCAAACCAGGTCGACAGCAATGCACCACCATATACCTCAATACCCAGGCGCAAATAGCCCTGCCCTTTCAAATCGGGATTAGTCTTCACTTTAAGACAAGGACTATCAGTATGTGCGCCCGACATTCGAAAACCTGTTTTAGCGGCCTCGACATCCTCTGGCAAAGTAAAAGCAATCATCGACGACTGATTGCGTGTAACCACGTAGCGACCACCAGGCTTCAGCGACCAACTGTCTCTTTCCTGAAGCACTTCAAACCCTGCCTCAACACACTCATCCAGCATATTCTTTGTGGCATGAAACGGTGTAGGCGAGCGATCAAGAAACGTCAGCAATTGCTGATTAAAGTCATTCTGAGTCATGGATACCCCGGAGGAAAAATAAAAGTCAGTCTCAGCCGTTGCAGTTCTTAACTGAACCAAAATGGACGGCATGGTGTACTATAACAAAATTACTTCTTCAGATGACCTCTGAACCCCTGAACACAAATCCGACACTACGATTTGCCTGTTCAGTCGACTTAAATGGTTTTCGGCCTTGATTATCGGGGAACTGAAACCATATTCTTTGTAAGTCATAGAGTTAGCTCTGAAAAATGGTGTGCTGGCAGTTCAGTTAGCAAACATACAAATTAAAAGATCGCTACAGGTTTTCTTCAGTTCCGAAGCAGACCTCCGGCCCGGAGAGTTGAATGATAACCACGGTTACCCGCCACCTGCTGCTGCCCTTGTTGCTGGCCAGCAGCTTAATCTTCAGCAATGCCTATGCTGACGTACTTGCACCAACCAAAGAACAGCAACAAGCCGCTCAGGATATTGTTGAGCGGCTGAACTACGGCCACTATCGCGAAGTTGAACTCAACGACCAGCTTTCCGAAGAAATTTACGGTCATTTTCTGGAACAACTGGATAGCAATAAAGCCTATTTCACCCAGCTTGAAATAGAGACATTTGATCGTTACAAATTCCGGCTTGATGATGACCTGAAAAAAGGCGATCTCACCGCGGCATTTGAGATCTACAACCTCTATCAGGAAAAAGTCACAGCCCGAATTAAAAGCCAGCTCGAACTTCTGGATCAGTTTCCGGATGACTATGAATTCAAGCGTGATGATGCGTTGATGATCGACCGGGAAGATTTTGCCTGGGCGGCCAGTAATGATGAGCTGGACAAACTTTGGAGTAAACGGCTGGAGAATAGCCTGCTGAGCCTGAAGCTTTCCGGTAAAAGTCTGCCCGACGCCAAGAAGACTCTGAAGCGCCGTCTGGAAAATCAGATGAAGCGAATCACACAGACCCGGGATGAAGATGTTTTCCAGATCTACATGAACGCCTACACCCAACTCTATGACCCTCATACCCAGTATCAGTCGCCTCGCAGCTCTGAGACGTTCAACATCCGTATGAAGCTGTCGCTTGAAGGTATTGGCGCACTACTCCAGACCGAAGATGAGTTTACTAAGGTTGTCAGTCTGGTCCCAGGTGGCCCGGCAGCTCAGGCCGGCGAACTGAAACCCGCCGATAAAATCGTTGGTGTCGGTCAGGATAACGAAGAGATAGTTGATGTGATCGGCTGGCGACTTGATGAGGTGGTTGACCTGATCCGAGGTCCAAAAGCCAGTACTGTACGCCTACAGGTTGTACCTGCCAATGCGACGGACAACGGCCAGACCAAGATTATCTCCATTGTTCGCAACACCGTTAAACTGGAAGATCAGGCTGCCAAAAAATCGATTGTGACCCTGAAGGAAGACGGCAAAACGAAAAAAATCGGTATCATTGATATTCCGGCTTTCTACGTTGACTTTGATGCCTGGCGACAGGGCAAGGAAGACTATCGCAGTACAACACGCGATGTTCTGAAACTGATCCGTGAACTCCAGTCAGAAAAGATTGATGGCCTTGTCATCGACCTGCGTAATAACGGTGGTGGCGCGCTCCAGGAAGCGAATTCTCTGGTTGGCCTTTTCATTGAACGTGGTGCAACCGTACAGGTTCGTAATGCTGAAGGCCGCATCGATATCCTCGGTGATCCGGATCAGAGCGTCGCTTACGATGGGCCCTTAGCCGTTCTCGTAAACCGACTGAGCGCCTCCGCTTCCGAGATTTTTTCCGGAGCTATTCAGGACTATAAACGCGGCATCGTTATTGGTAGCCAGACCTTCGGTAAAGGCACCGTTCAGTCTGTTACGCCTCTCGATCATGGCCAGTTAAAGCTGACCCGCGCTAAGTTCTATCGAATTTCAGGTGAAAGCACCCAGCATATGGGCGTTGTCCCGGATATTCAGTATCCAAGCCTTGTGGATGCCAACCAGGTCGGTGAAAGTTCGCTGGAATTTGCCCTGCCGTGGGATAAAGTTCAGGCTGTTCGCCATAAAGAGTACAGCCCACTGCAACTTTGGCTTCCAGAGCTTAAAGAGCGCCACAAAGCCCGGGCCGAAAAAGATCCTGATCTGAAATATCTGGCCGCGCAACAAGCCCTGTTCGAGGAGATGCGCTCAGTAAAACAGGTCAGCCTGAATGAAGCGGCCCGTAAGGCAGAAAGTGAACGAATTGACGCCCAACAGCTGGCCCTTGAGAACCAGCGCCGGCAGGCAAAAGGTCTTGAGCCCATTGAAAAACTGAAAGAAATACCAGATCAGAATGAAGATCCTAACGAGGATATTGAACTGGTTGAGAGTGGTCGTATCCTGCTGGATATCATTGAACTCTCAGAGGGAGCTATGGCAAAGGCTGATTAAACATTTTCTGCCATAACCTTAAAAGCCCCAATAGCCGGATTATCGCTATTGGGGCTTTTATGTAATGGCCGGGAGCCGTTAGTACGCCACAACGATCCCTAAAGTAGCAGAACGAAGGGTCAGAGCCCTGGACTTTTTCGTTTCCGGCCAGCTACCGACTTCAACCCTTTACGCAGCATACGATAAACGACATCCGTCACCTGACGATCATCTTCCTCAAGACGAGCACACGACTCAATCTCAAAATTAGCTCCGAAGAGCCACTCAATCTCATCCGCTTCAACCGAAAAAGGCGGGCCTGAAGGTTTTGCATGCTCCAGACTCACCAGTAACATCTCTACCGCCGGAGACAACATCTGCGCCAGATGAAACGCGTAGCGATGGCGTTTAGCTTTTGGTAAAGCAACCAGAGAGGCTCTGTCGTAAACAGCCGTAACATCAAGCATATGCTGACGATGGAGGTGAAAAAAATCACCACAATACAGCCGATACGGGCCTGCCTCGTAACAGCATAACCGATCAGCAATCTCCTCATGTACGGGATCCAGCCCTTGAGCCGCAAAAAAATCCATCACGGCACGCTCGCTAAGCTCTACACCAATAACCTGCCATCCCTGCTCTGCAAGCCAGACCATATCATTGGATTTGCCACACAGGGGGACAAAGACCACCCTGGCTTTCTGTTCTAAAGTCGCGGCCTGATCCTCAGAATCTGTTGATTCTCTGAGTTTTTCAGGAAGGTTGTTCCAATAGGCAGGCAAGGCCGGATGAACGTCGTCCTGATGGAAACCAATTCGACCTTCTTCCCATCGCTGATGCCAGAATGCTTTATCCATACTGAATTCCACTGTTCAGGTCTTTTCACCCATGGTGAACGAGCCTGTTACAAAAATCATTGCTGCTTTAGACCAGTGCAGAGACCTTAGACACCGGAAGAAAGATCATACAGCGTCTGGGTTAAATTGACAGGCTCACGAGCCCGGCGGAACAGGGGCCGGACGACCAGGAAAGTGAGCAATGTTACCATCGGAGGTCCACTCACTGACTTTCGGCACCCCTTCTCGCTCAACCTCATCAATCCGAACAATTGAGTTATAAAGAATATAGCTGCGCTTTACCCCGGCAAACTCCTGCTTAAGCTTGTCCTCGCTGGGATCAATCACAAGCTGACTGCGTACCCCAAAAACACACGCCTCCACCTCCAGAAAACCAAACAGATCGCTCTGGAAAACCTGTCGGGCATAAACTTCAAAGACTTCATTCTTGTTCAGAAAAATAACCCGATACATTGTCGAAGAATCAGACATAAATGCTCCTCAATTGATTCCGCAACCTGAAGACAGTAACCGCCTCAGCGCTTGAATTTTATCCACTGCATCCCCAAATAGCCCTCTCTATTTGTGGGCAGAGTCAGGCATTACAAGACCACTAACGACACAGTTTTGTCAGCTGAGATTTCACGGCTGAGTTTTTCACTGCAAGACCTATGCGCTAGAGCTGTCGACTCGTATAATGGTGCGTTTTTATCCGCAATGAGCAACCGTTGCGCTTTAACTCCGTACTTCTTTCCGTACAAAAACGAACAGGTGTTTTCCATGGCTAAAAAGTTATTCATCAAAACCCACGGGTGTCAGATGAATGAATACGACTCCGCTCGTATGGCTGATCTTCTGGGTGAAAGTCACGACCTGGAGCTGACCGACAACGAAAATGAAGCAGACGTTGTCCTGCTGAACACCTGTTCGATCCGTGAAAAAGCCCAGGACAAAGTATTTCATCAGCTGGGCCGCTGGAAAAAACTGAAAGAGAAGAACCCGGATCTGGTGATCGGTGTTGGCGGCTGCGTCGCCAGTCAGGAAGGGGATAACATCCGTAAACGTGCCAACCATGTTGATGTGATCTTTGGCCCTCAGACCCTGCACCGTGTTCCTGAGATGATTGACGCGTCCAAGCAGAACAAGATCTCGGTAGTAGATGTTACCTTCCCGGAAATTGAGAAATTTGACCGTCTGCCAGCACCCAAAGTGGAAGGTGCCACCGCGTTTGTTTCCATCATGGAAGGCTGCAGCAAATACTGTACGTTCTGCGTGGTGCCTTACACCCGTGGTGAAGAGGTTTCCCGTCCGTTTGAAGATGTGGTCGCAGAAGTGGTGCATCTGGCGGAACAGGGCGTGCGTGAGATCAACCTGCTGGGTCAGAACGTCAACGCTTACCGCGGTCATAACGAAGAGAGCGAAGAGATCGATCTGGCCGAGCTGATCAGCTTTGTCGCAGCCGTTGATGGCATCGACCGTATCCGCTTCACTACCTCTCATCCGGTAGAGTTCAGCGACAGCTTGATCGAAGCCTACAAAGATATTCCGGAATTGGTCAGCCACCTGCACCTGCCGGTTCAGAGCGGTTCCGACACCATTCTGGCAGCGATGAAGCGCGGCCATACCCGGGATGAATATATCAGCAAGATGGAGCGTATCCGCGCTAACCGTCCTGATATCAGCTTCTCATCTGACTTTATCGTGGGTTTCCCGAACGAGACCGACCAGGACTTTGAAGACACCATGAACCTGATCGCACAGATCGGTTTCGATCACTCGTTCAGCTTTATCTATAGCCCGCGTCCGGGTACTCCGGCTTCCGATATGGAAGACAACACGCCGGAAGAGACCAAAAAACAGCGCCTGAAGATTCTGCAGGACCGTATCAACCAGCAATCAATGCAGATCTCCCGTCGTATGGTGGGCAATGTGGAACGTATTCTGGTAACCGGTTTCTCTCAACGTGATCCCGGCGAATTACAGGGCCGTACTGAGAACAACCGTGTGGTGAACTTCCGCACTGAAGATCCAATGGAACTGATCGGGCGCTTTATCGATGTGAAAATCACCGAAGCCTTCCCGAACTCTCTGCGCGCAGAACGAATCGATAGCCTGAGCTACTAAACAGAAGCCCGAGCGCTGGAGCAACAATGCCAGGACAAGCGGCCACCGTGACCGGTAGCCGCCTGTGAAGCGGGTCAAAACCGGTTCCGCTATACTGAATTCTAAACCCATGATGCTTTAAGCCTTTTGTCACACCCGTGAGTCACACTGACAGTCAACCAAGGTCACTCAGGGTCAACAGGATGCAGGCAATTACAGGTAACGCTTTGAACAATAACAGCCAAACCCATATTTTAAAGCTCGACTTAGAACCCAATGACGCACAGCGTCTGGCCAATCTTTGCGGTCTGCACGACGAACATCTGCGGCTGATCGAAAGCCGGATGAACATCATCATCCGCAACCGCAGCAACCAGTTTCAGCTGGCCGGTGAACTCAACCTGGTCAAAGCAGCAGCCAGCCTTCTGGAAGCGCTTTATCAGGACACGGCTAAGGAAGAGCTGACTCCAGAGTCAATTCACCTGCACCTGCAAACCTCAGGCATTACCGAGTTGGTCAGCAATCAACAGGATAGTGAAGGTGCTGCAGATGAATTTATCTCCCTGCGCACACCTAAAGGCTCCATCAAGCCCCGCGGGCCTAATCAACAAAAGTATGTACGCACCGTTCTGACCAACGATATTAACTTTGGTGTTGGCCCGGCAGGTACCGGTAAAACGTATCTGGCTGTAGCCTGTGCGGTTGAAGCTCTGACCAATGACGAAGTCCGTCGTATTCTGCTGGTGCGCCCTGCGGTTGAAGCGGGAGAAAAACTGGGCTTTCTGCCCGGCGACCTCTCACAGAAAGTCGACCCCTACCTGCGTCCGCTTTATGATGCGCTATACGAGATGCTCGGTTTTGAGCAGGTTGCTAAGCTGATTGAGCGCAATATTATCGAAGTGGCACCTCTGGCTTATATGCGTGGTCGTACCCTGAACAACGCCTTTATCATTCTGGACGAGAGTCAGAACACCACACGGGAGCAGATGAAGATGTTTCTGACCCGTATCGGTTTTGGTTCCACCGCTGTTATTACCGGTGATGTGACCCAGATCGATCTGCCGAAGGGGCAGAAATCCGGCTTGGTTCATGTGTTGGACGTACTGGATGGCGTTGAAGGCATCGGTGTTACCCGCTTCGACTCCAAAGACGTTGTGCGCCACCCGATGGTTCAGCGCATTGTTGAAGCCTACGACAAGCATGAGACCGAAGCTGAAATTAAAGAACAACAGGCCAGAGAAGCCCGGGAAGCCGCCCGCAAGGAAGCATTGAAAGAAGCGCTCTCCGAGGCTCAGGATTCATCGGATAAACCGGATTAAGAGATGACAGAAGCTGTGATAGATCTTCAGGTTGCCTGCGACAATAGCAACCTGCCAGCTGAGGCCGATTTCAAACGCTGGGTAGAGAAAGTTCTGGCAGCTCACGAAGATACCGGCAACGAAGTGACCGTTCGTATTGTCACGCCGGAAGAGAGTCAGCAGCTTAACCATCAATACCGGGGAAAAGAGAAGCCGACGAATGTCTTATCTTTTCCTTTTGAATCACCACCGGAACTTGAATTACCCTTACTGGGCGATCTGATCGTCTGTGCGGATGTCGTCGCACAGGAAGCGGTCGAACAGAATAAAGCCCTGGAAGACCATTGGGCACATATGATCATTCACGGATGCTTGCATTTACTGGGATATGATCATATAGAAGAAGAGGAAGCCGAAGAGATGGAATCTCTTGAGATAGAACTTCTGGCAAGCCTCAATATAAAAGATCCCTATCATCTGGACTAAACCATCCACTGGCCACAGAGAACGGGACATAAAGGAATCACACGACAATGAGTGAAGACCGATCGAGCAACGGTCAGGGTCAAAGATCCTGGCTTCAGAATATTATGACCTCCCTGACCGGCGAACCGAAAACCCGCCGTGAGCTTCTGGAATTTATCCGGGATGCAGAACAGCGCCTTCAGCTTGATGCTGAAGCGATGAACATCATCGAAGGCGCATTGCAGATCAATGAGATGCAGGTTCGGGATATCATGATTCCTCGTTCGCAGATGGCTGCAGTCAAAGACGGCCAGCAACCGGAAGATTTTCTTTCCCTGATTATCGACTCAGCTCACTCCCGTTTCCCTGTAATCGGTGAAAACCCGGACGAAGTGATCGGTATTCTGCTGGCAAAAGATCTGCTGCCATTGATTCTGAAGCGGGAACCCGGTGCCTTTAGTATTCGCGATATTATTCGTCCGGCGACCTTTATTCCGGAATCCAAACGCCTTAACAGCCTGCTGAGTGAGTTCCGTGTTAAACGTAACCACATGGCCATTGTCGTGGATGAATACGGTGGTGTTGCCGGCCTTGTGACCATTGAAGACGTTCTGGAACAGATCGTGGGTGATATTGAGGATGAACATGACATCGAAGAAGATGACATGGACATACGGGCGATCAGCGATGGCCAGTTTATCGTTAAAGCACTGACCCCGATTGAAGATTTTAATGAAAGCTTTGGCACTCATTTTAGTGATGAAGAATTTGATACTATTGGTGGTATCGTGATGCAGCGCTTTGGCCATCTGCCAAACCGTAACGAAACGACTATGCTGGAAGGTCTGGAGTTTAAGGTTCTGAATGCTGATAACCGACGCATTCGTCTGCTGCAGGTGAACACCCATAGCGGATAACACCAGAAGACCAAGAGTCAATGCATACAAATACCGATGCTCTAAACATCGGTATTTTTTTGCCCGTTATTCAGATATAACAGAGGTTTCAGCTGATTTAAGTCATTAGGAAATCTACATGTTTTCAGCGAGATAGCCTTTTGATACGCTGCCTGATACGAAAAACTAATGGACTCAATCAGGTCATGGCACTGACAGGCGTTTTCCAGAACCTTTCCAATCGACAGGGACTTCATCGTTATCTGCTGGCAACTCTTTCCGGCTGGCTTATCCCTCTATCTTTTGCCCCCTATAACTACTGGTTTATTACCCCCTTGGCGATCTGTCTGCTACTGATTGCCATGAAAGCGGGCCCATCTGCAAAAGCGCTTAGCGGACGCTTTAAAGTAAATTTTACTTTAGGGTGGTTCTTCGGCTTAGGCCTTTTCGGCAATGGGGTTTCCTGGGTTTATGTCAGTATTCACGACTACGGCTATACCGGTGTGCCCCTCGCAATGCTGCTGACCACTATCTTCGCTATGGGGCTGGCGCTGTTACCCGCCTTACAGATCGGCCTGTTTCAGCGTTTCTTCTCCCGAGTATCTCCCGTATGGGGCTTCCCCGCTCTTTGGGTCCTGTTTGAGTGGCTCAGAAGCTGGCTTCTGACCGGCTTTCCCTGGCTTTACCTGGGCAATAGTCTGGTGGATTCACCCTTGGCAGCCTGGCTACCCATCGGCGGAGTTTATCTGGCCAGCTTCCTTCTGGTGATGACAGGCAGCCTTTTATTTCAGCTGACTCAGCAAAAGCTCAAACTGCGGACTCTAACCGCTTGGTTTGTTTTAATTTTTGCCGGTGCCCACCTGCTGAACAACATTCAATGGACCGTGCCCTCAACCAGAGGCGCAATAGAGGTCGCACTGGTTCAGGGCAACATTGACCAGAATGAAAAATGGCAGCCTCAATACCGACAAAAGTTCCTCGAGCTCTATTACAATCTGACACTGGATGTACAAACCAGCGGCCTTGTGGTTTGGCCTGAAACCGCAGTACCCGTACTCTATCGATACTCCCACGGCTATTTTGATCAGGTAATGGCAGACCTGCCTTCAGGTACCGCCCTGATTACCGGCATTCCTCAGCAGGCGAATCCGGACAGCAGCGCCCCCCCTCAATACCACAACAGCATCATGGTCAAAGGTGCCGGTAATGGGCTATATCAGAAGCAAAAACTGGTGCCCTTTGGTGAGTATGTTCCCCTCGAATCCTGGCTGCGCGGCGCCATTAACTTTTTCAATCTGCCGATGTCGAATTTTGCCGCTGGCAGTAGTGACCAACCCTTACTAAACGCCAAGGGGCTTCAGATTGCACCTTTCATCTGCTATGAAGTGGTTTACCCAGAGTTTGTACGCCATCAGGCACAACAAAGTGATCTGCTGATTACCATTTCAAATGACAGCTGGTTTGGTCATTCTGTCGGCCCCCTGCAGCATCTGCAGATGGCACAGGTGCGGGCAGCAGAGAACGGTCGCTACATGCTACGGAGCACAAATAACGGTGTCACGGCAATCATAGATCCACGAGGCCGCATTGTAGCCAGCGCGCCCCAATTTGAGCAGGCTATTGTGCGGGGTGAAGTACATGGTATGGTCGGGCAGACACTTTTCGCTCAGTTCGGTAGCCTGCCGTTGCTGATCCTCTGTACCCTGATCCTGCTCTTGCAGCTAAAACAGAGTCCTCGTCGTCAGTCTGATTTGCATCTGTTCCACTGATGAAGCCCTTTTTCAGATACATTTCCCACTTAAGACATTGATAAGAACCAATTTTAAATAGCCAACGTAAAAAGGGCTGAAGCATAACGCTTCAGCCCTTTTCCTCAGCCGGCTGGCGTTACCACCAGCACCGCTACTACCTGCCATTATGCCAGACCGGCTATTTTTCTGATCTTCTATCCGTTAAAGGGTCGGTCCATCACCGACTTCCGGTCAGGAAAGTGGTGGTTTTCTCCACCCGGGAAACGGGCATCTGCCCATCAGGAGTCTCCACAATAAACCGTATCTCCTGAGCCAAACCTGATGGCTCTGGTGCGCAAACACGATAAGCCCGCCAGCCCGCATTATTGTCATCCAGATTCAGGCTTTGATCACCGTAAAGCGTTATGCCATCGAGGCCTATCGTACTGATCAGAACACGCTGAACACCTTGCTGATACCCTTCCACTTTAATCTTGTAGTGGTTACAAATCTGACGGTTATCCAAACGGGTGTAGAGTGCGCCACGATCACGACGAATCTCAAGCAAGAGATCTTTGGTCTGAGTAAAGCCCAGCATAACAGCTCCCAGAGCCAGCACCATAACAGCCGCATAGCCCGCAAGCTTGGGCCGAATGAGCTTCTGTCTACGCTCATGACCTGCAGAATCAGAAAGCTCAACTTCAGAGGCAAAACGGATTAAGCCCCTCGGTTTACCGATTTTATCCATCACCTGATCACAGGCGTCAATACAGGCCCCGCAATCAATGCAGGCCGCCTGAAGCCCGTCACGAATATCGATACCAACCGGGCAAACCTGAACACAAATAGTACAGTCCACGCAGTCTCCCCCGGTCTTTTTATTGACCAGAGCGCCTGCATCGCCCACATCCGCAGCAAGGTTCAGCGCCGGGATTAGCTCCTCAGAGTTGTTCTTTCTGCGCAAACGACGTGGCTCCCCCCGTGCAGTATCATAACTGACCGTGCGGGTGTTCTGATCAAACATCACCCCTTGAAAACGGGAATAAGGGCACGCATGCAGACAGATTTTCTCCCGTACCAGCCCTGCATTTACATAGGTCAAAGCGGCCATCGTAATCAGCCAGCCCCATACGGCCAGAGAAAGATCGAATGAGAAAAAACCACTGAACAACTCTCTTACAGGCAGGAAATATCCGGTAAAAGTCAGTGCGGTAAACAATGAGAACGCCAGCCATAACAGATGTTTAGTCAGTCGCCTCACAAGACGCTTGCCCGTTAAAGGTAAACGATCATTTTTGGCCCGCTGGCTCGCCTTGCCTTCGGTCAACCGCTCGATACGGATAAACAACCAGGTCCAGATACTTTGTGGGCAGGCAAAACCACACCAGACCCTACCCCAACCAACCGCCATAAAAAACAGCAGACAGGCTCCGGCAATCATCAACCCAGCCATTAAAGGAAGGTCATGCCATGAAAGCTGACCACCAAACAGATAAATCCGACGCTCCTCAAAAGAGAACAGAAGCAATGGCTGTCCGTTCCACTGCAGCCAGGCAAGCAGAAAGAAAGTAATAATCAGAGGTGCGCTGACCAGTCGTCGCCAGTTCTGAAAACGCCCCTCAGTCAGGCGCACATAGAATTTTTGCGGTTGCTCAATGATTTCCGAGTCAGAGCGCACTCGGTTAACAGGAATTTGCTGCATGACATCATCTCTAGGTTTCAGGTAATAACTGCAATCCAGTTCGACGCAGCATACTGAGTAAAGACAATAAGGATCAGGCCTAAAAAATTTAATTTTAATAGGTACAGATTTTGGAATGCGTTTTCCTGGTTCCACACCAATAGTGCACATGCAGCACAGATAACGCACCAAGTTAGCGCAGCGATGAATCCGAATTTATAAGAAAAACGTGCCAAATAAGACTTTAGACGCATACCAAGAAATGATAAGCGCATAACCAATTGATTAAAAAGGATTTATTATTATTGGCACAAGCTATGCAAATTAAGAGATGTCCAACGCAGGACTTGGTTGTTAGTACTTAGCTTATTATTCAAGGCGTTTGCCTTTTGAATCCGCGTTTATCGCTGCTGTCCCCAGTATCGATAAACGCTTTTTTTTGCCTGCAGAAAAGCAGCCAATAGCAATTGATAAAAAAAGCCCGGAACCACTGCTGTGGCTCCGGGCTAATAACTGAATGATTCCTGGCTTCCTATTCCGGTGCGATTGGATCCGATGCGATTGAGTAGAAACATTCAGCATCTAACCCCTCGGTGAGCCAGGTGGACTCCCAGTCAACCACGTTTTCCATATCTGAAATCCAAAGATCCAGAACCTCAAACTCTTCCGAATAATACATGGCAAGATATCCTCCCTCTGCCTATGAATTAGCGTGTCTTTTCACCAAGACACACTGTGAGTATAGAGGGTTTCAGCATTCGGCAAGTTTTTTAAGAGCCGCTGAAGGCCCTATAAACAAAGGGCCTGTGTGCCATTTTCAAAAAACTATAGTATTACCAGTTGCTTAGGATTTTCTTAAGAAAGGTGATTTTTTTGTGACACTCTGTGAAACGGCAGTGCAGCAATTTCTGAACAGAAATACTTTTCAAGCGGTGCTAGATTCTGCATCTGCTCCGATCAAAAAAACCTGCGAATTTTCGGGCCGGTAGCATCACCACAGAGGCTGGAATAATCAGAAAGCAGCCCGGAGACTCATCCAATGCAACCCCTCTTCCTGATCAATAGCCGGAATCTCTTCAGCATCACAACCGAGACTATGAGCCAGGCTCTCTTTGGCCAGCAGCTCAGTGTTGTTTTTATCGCTGATATGAGCGGCAACAACATGCTGCAGCTTATCATGCTGTAAATCACTTAGAAGAGCCTGAGCCTGGCCGTTACTCAGGTGCCCATAGGCACCTCCGACCCTGCGCTTAAGCTTTGGTGGGTAAGGCCCATGCTGGAGCATCTGGGGATCATGATTGGTTTCAAGAATCAGTGCATCACAACGGGCATAACAGTGGCGAATATGGGGTGTAATACTGCCCAGATCTGTTAATACGCCTAAACGGGTATCCCCGTCACCCACAATATACTGAATTGGCTCTTTCGCATCATGGGGAACCGGAACCGGTTCAATCTCCAGGTCGCCAATGGCAAATTTCTTATGGCTACTGATAAGGCGCAGGTCAGGCACCTTTCCCAGGCGGTCAGTGAGATAAGTTCCATGGCTGCAAAAAACCGGCATGCCACTGGCCCGGGCGATTCGGCCAACGCCACCAATATGGTCGCCATGCTCGTGGGTTACCAGAACGCCATCAAGATCCTCCAGCGACAACCCCAAACGTTCCAGACGGGTACGGGCGTCTTTAACCCCGAAACCGCAGTCGATCAGAATACGGGTGGTGTTTTTTTCGATCAGGGTGGCATTTCCACGGCTACCACTACCGAGGGAGGCGAAGCGAATTGCAGTCACAGCATTATCCGAAGCAAAAACGCCCCGGGACCTCAAAGGTCGGGGCGAAGTCATACAGCAAGATGTTTTAAGCCGGAACTCAATACATCAGTTCAACAGTTTACGAACCCCGGCCAGAATCTGACGGGCTGTACGGGAGTCAACGGCGCGTCCGTTCTGCTGAACCCGGATCGATACAGGGGAAGAGCCTGTCAGTACCAGCTGGTACTGGTATTCAGGCCCTGGTCTTGAGGCCCAGCGAGTCAGAATACTGCTGCGCTCCTCTTCAGGAACCCAGATCAGTGTAAACTCTCGCTTAGCGGCATCTGAGGATAAGAGTTTCTGTTCATTTTCCTGAAACTGCTCCGTTAATAAAACGTCCAGACCAATCCAGGTACGGTCAGCCTCGGTACCCAGCTTCAGAACAGGATCCTGACCACCAGCAGACTGCAGAACCACCGTCTTTTCACGGCTGATATTCTGCGCCAGCAAAGAAACACTCTGAGAACCGACCTCCTGATCAGCCAGCCCTGAGCTGATCTGGCTTAATAAGGCTTTAGCGGAGCTATCTGTTCGAACCTCTCCCTGTTGATTTAACAGTTCCAGATCACTGAAACCGCCCCGAATCCCCTGACGCAATTTAGCCGAAACCGGTTGAGCATTAATCTGAGTATCAGGCACAAACCGAATACGACCTGTAGACGGGTCTGCGGTTTTTACAGCCCAGTTCAGCAGTTCAAACTGGCGCTGTAACATTGGCCAGGCCACAGCAGGATCATTGGAGATTGAGAGCCAAAGACGGGAAGAAATGCCTTCTGTTCCGGCAAACTCACGCACAGCTGACGGGGGCAGATCCTCATCAACAACAGGCAACGCATCAGGGCGCGGCACGATGAACTCATCATCAAGCTTTTCCTGTGCAGCAATATCCGGCAATGGCATCGCTTGTTTAAAATCAGCAGCATCTGCGGTCGCCGGCAGACTGATCGCCGGATACTCTTTAGCATCCACGTAGTCTGTTTTACGATCGTAGTAGTAGCCGGAGGAACTGCAGCCAGCTAACAGAAAGCCGGTCAGCACAAGGCTGCCGGCTGTCAGTTTATTCAAGTCCTTTCTGGACATTATGACTTCCCGATCAGTTATCCGATGATTCCGGCGTGTTGCAGCGCTTCACGCACGGTTGCATGGTACTGCTCAGAAAGAACGGTCAGCGGTAAACGAATACCGGTTTCCATCATGCCCATTTCAGCAACAGCCCACTTCACCGGAATCGGATTGGATTCAACAAAGAGTGCGCGGTGCAGAGGCATCAGACGCGTATTGATCTGGTGTGCGGTAGACGCATCGCCATTCAGAGCAGCAGCACACAGCTCAGACATCTGGCGTGGCGCAACGTTCGCGGTTACCGAGATATTGCCGTGACCACCCTGCAGAATAAAGTCGGCGGCGGTCAGGTCATCACCAGAGAACATCAGGAAGTCAGAACCTTCCAGACGATCCATCAGCTCTTTACCGCGCTCAACATCACCGGTGGCATCTTTCAGGGCAACAATGTTGTCCAGCTTGCTCAGGCGAACTACCGTCTCGTTGTGCAGATCAACCGCAGTACGACCCGGTACGTTATACAGGATAACCGGCAGATCGCTGGCTTCAGCAACCGCTTTAAAGTGCTGGAACAAACCTTCCTGAGTGGGTTTGTTGTAGTAAGGCGTTACTGACAGGCAGTAGTCCGCGCCCACTTTTTTAGCAAACTTAGTCAGCTCAACGGCTTCAGCCGTGTTGTTAGCACCGGTGCCCGCAATAACAGGAATGCGACCGTTAACCTGCTCAACAACCTTTCGGATGACGTCAAAGTGCTCTTCAAATGACATCGTGGTAGGTTCACCTGTCGTACCTGCTGCAACAATCGCATCGGTACCGTTCTCCAGATGGAACTCAACCAGACGATGCAGTGCTTCCCAATCGATAGCTCCCGAGGTGGTCATTGGGGTTACCAATGCAACAATACTGCCTTTGATCATCTGTTGTCTCCGAAAAAAACGCGAAAAAAGCGAAAGGCCTAATGGTACTTTTGCCCTTGTCCGAACACAAGCACCCTCATGGGGGTATACGTGAATTGGTTTAATGAAATTGTTATCGATCTAGCTCAGAAACGATCAATTTTTTGCACCGCCTGAGTTTTAGCGCCATGCCTGATAAAAAGCAAAAAACAAAGTTTCTGAATGCGGCCCCCACTGAACGTCTGACCGGTCTGTTTTACAGACACCAAAAAACCCGGAAGGATAACCTTCCGGGAAGCACGAGAGGAAAGCAATGGCTGCTTTCCAATGAATCAACCCATCTGCTGAAGCAGCAATAAAGACAACTCAGGTACCGCTGCGATCAGTAACATGCAGGCAAACATACTCGCCAGAAATGGCAGCATCGCCCGAAACAACTGCCCCATAGGTAGCTGAGTCGTCGACATTGCAATATAAAGCCCAGGCCCAACGGGTGGCGTCACCAAACCAATCAGCGTTGCCAGACTCACAACAACACCAAAATGTATCGGATCAATGCCGTAAGAAAGTGCAGCAGGCAGGATGATCGGGATAATCACAATCATCACGCTGATACTTTCCAGGAACATCCCCAGTAAAATCACCAGAAGATAAACCATTAAAAGAAAGGCTAAAGGTGAATCGGTCAGACCTGTAATAGCATCGACCATACGATCCGGAACACCTTCAAAGGAGAGTGCCCAGCCAAATACGGAAGCCACTGCGATAAGCCCCGTAATCGTGGCAGTGTTAAGCGTGACACTTCTGAATACCGATACCAGATCTTTTAGTTTCAGTGACTTATAAACAAAGAATCCAATCAGAAAAGACAGTACCGAAGCCACAGCACCCGCTTCTGTGGGGGTCATCACGCCGGACAGGATACAGACAATCACAGTGATAGGAATACTGCCCGGCAGTAAACCGGCCAGCAGCTCACGGCCTATTTTCCGATGCGGAAGATGCTCTCCCTTTGGTAAACCGGTGATGACACCCGTCAGAAAGATGACAGAGGCAAAACCCAGAATAATAAGCAGGCCGGGGAGAATTCCGGCAATAAAGAGATCCGAGATCGGCTGATAGGCAACCACCCCATAAATAATCATCAGCATTGAAGGTGGGATAATGGGACCCAGCAAGCCCCCAGACATGGTCACAGCCGCTGCAAACTCTTTCTTATAGCCTTTCTCCACCATGGTCGGCACCATCAGGCGACTCATCACCGAAATCTGAGCCGTTGCCGATCCCAGGATCGAAGCAGCCATCGCATTAGTCAGTAAGTTCACATAAGCCAAACCACCCCGAAAACCACCCACAAAAATATCAGCAGCATTCATCAGCCTCTGAGTAAGCCCTCCACGGTTCATTAACTCCCCAACCAGCATAAAGAGCGGTATCGCTAACAAGCCATTCTTATTCAAAGCACCATAGAGCTGAATCGGCAACGAGCTCATCAGAACAGTCAGGTCGGTCTGAAACAGAAAAACCAGTGTTCCCAAAAGTAAAACAACAAAAATCGGCAGCCCGATTAACAGACTGACCATAAAAACGGATAAGGTAAGCATAGGGATTAACCTTCTTCTGGCAGACTGAGTGAGGCATCAGAGTGCATATGAGGCTTACCGGTAATGAGCTTTACCAGCAGATGCCAGCTCATCAGATAAAAGCTCACCACAACCAGCAGGTAGTTGTACCAATTCGGTATCCCTGTGGTTGGCGACACATCCAACTTTATTTCCGGCTGCAAAATCCATTCGGTTGCAACCCAGCAGAAAACCAATAGCGTCGCCAGACCCAGTACACGCAA
Organism: Oceanospirillum sp.; assembly: GCF_982874595.1. Classification (NCBI taxonomy): domain Bacteria; kingdom Pseudomonadati; phylum Pseudomonadota; class Gammaproteobacteria; order Oceanospirillales; family Oceanospirillaceae; genus Oceanospirillum; species Oceanospirillum sp. The sequence continues at coordinate 21,343 of NZ_CEYNZH010000042.1, forward strand.
ACCCAGCTCGACCTTGTCGGTTGTCCCTTTCGGCAGCAACTCAAGAAGAAAGTCCACCTTGATCATATTGCCCTGATGAATGAGATAACTGATTCCCAGAAATGTCACCGAAATCAGCAACTGTACTGAGACTTCCTCAGCCCAGAATAAAGGCGCGTTAAAGAAGTAACGAAGAATCACCTGACAAACCAGAATCAACGTCAGGGCAAACATCATCAGAACCAGTAACAGTGACTCAACCCGTGCAATTTCATTGTCCACGCGATGCAGTGCGCGGGACATTTTTTTATATAAAGTCGCCATAACAATTCCCCGGATAACCCCATAAAAGGGTTCTGCAGTGTTCAAAATCCGGGCCTGAGGCCCGGACAGTATCAGCGCTGGGCGCTTTTCAGAAAGCCGCTAATTTCCGGATGATCGTTAACATATTCGGATCGGATCCGGTGGCCGACCTGCTCCAGCGCATCACCGTCCAGAGCACTAACCGTTACACCAACAGACTTCAGAAACGCCAGATTTTTCTTTTCTGCCGCGATTTGTTGCTGATAGCCCCAGCTTTCAGCTTCCTTGAAGGCTTTAATCACCTGCTGCTTTTTCTCATCGCTCTGGGTGTTCCACCATTTCTCAGAAGCAACAACAACACCAGGGAATGCCATATGATTGGTCAGGGTAAGATAAGGAGCCTGCTGATACATTTTCAGACCCACAACGATATCCAGATCGACATCAACACCATCAAGCAGGTTTGTCGTCAGGGCTGGGGAAACATCGCTAATCGCCAGAGCTGTTGGGGCCGCACCCAGATCGCTCCACCACTGACTGAAGAGCTTATTAGGGAAAGAACGTATTTTTTTGCCGGCAAAATCATCGGTGGTTTTAATTTCTGAGGTCGACAACAGGTGGCGCATACCCGCCATGGTGTAACCCAGTCCTACCAATTTATGTTTTCTCAGCTCAACCAGCATTTGCTGAGCTTCCCGAGACTGAGCAACTTCTGCAGCATGAGCTACATCCCGGAAGATATAGGGCATAAACCAGGCGTTCATGGATTCCGAACGGTTGGATAGTGATCCGGCGGTCAATACAGCAAATTGAATAGACCCGGCCTGTAGCATAGCGATCATTTGGTTATCCCCTCCGAGCTTGGAGAGCGGATAAATACGCAAAGAATCTTTATTGTTTGTCGCTTCTTTCAAATTGTCGTTAAAACGCTCAGCGACTTTGTGCCAGATATGACTTGGCGGAGTCACATGACCCAGACGTAAGGTTTGCGCCTGAGCGGTTGCGGACACAGATACTGCCAGCATTGATGTAGCGATTAAGGTAAGCCATTTCTTTATTGTTATCATGGTGGAACCTCATTGATTGTTTGTTACTTATCGGGATGCCCACCGAAGCGCCCTGCTTCAGGGAAAGCTGGGAGCGCTCCGGCAGACAAAGTGATTCCGGAGAAGCCAGAACTCTCTTCCCCAGAAAACGGTCAGCGAATATTCAGTTCAATATCACCAACACCTTTGATATGGCCAAGAATCTGATCACCACGCACGACAGGTCCGACCCCTTCAGGCGTACCGGTGTAAATAAGATCCCCAGGTTGCAGGTGGTAGAACTTAGTCAGATGAACCAGCAACTCTTTTACATTCCAAATCAGCAGGTTCAGATCAGAGGATTGCTTCACCGTACCGTTAACTGACAGCTGAATATCACCCTCTTCAAGCACACCTAAATCGCCGCGCTTCACAATCGGGGACAGTACTGCGGATGCTTCAAAATTCTTACCCAGATCCCAGGGACGACCGGTTTCGCGAGCTTTTAACTGCAGATCACGTCGGGTCATATCCAGACCACAGGCATAACCAAAGATCATCTCTTCAACCTGATCCTCAGTGACCTCAAAACCTTCTTTACCAATGGCCACTACAAACTCCATCTCATAGTGGTAATTGGCGGTCTGGGGCGGGTAATCAACCGTTGCACCACTTGGCACCAGAGCAGAGGCATCCTTTAAAAAGTAGAAAGGCTCCTGCTTTGACTTATCAACAGTGACCCCCATCTCCGTAGCATGGGCCAGATAGTTACGGCCAACACAAAAGATACGACGTACAGGAAAGCGGGCATCGTCACCTGAAATTTCTGCGGTGATGATATCTGCAGCTGGAAAAACAAGAGTTTGAGACATAGGAGTTCCCCTTAGAAAATTCCGAGATATTGATGAAGAGGCTCTTCATCGGCAGTGATAAGAAATGCAGGCTGATCGCTACTGTTATTTTTCAGTGTAATGTCGCTATAACCGGGAACCGCCAAGGTATCCTTTGCCTGCCAATCAAGCGTTTTGTTATCCAGGACAAGCTGGCCAGAGCCCTCAATGCCATGGAAAACACAGGCGGTTGTGCGTTTCGGCAACGCCAGGGTTTCACCCGGGCGGAGCATAATTGCGCCAAATCCGATGCTCGGGAAAAGACTGCTGCCGTTTTCAGGATTGACATAACTGATCCGCAGCAACCCTTCTTTGAGGTCTTTAGCCATCTCAACCAGACAGTCCCGGGTTTTGCTCCACGGATAGCGCAGCATTGGCGTTTCCTGCTCGCCACGGGAGAAATTGATGTTGGGTACAATACCGGCAGCACTATATTCGGCGTAAGATTTGTCCCGATTCCGCCCCTGATCCTGAGGCTCACCTTCAATCGCCCAAGAGCCTTCAAGCTGATAAATCAAAGGCAGATCCAGCACATCCAGCCAGACAATTGGGCCGCTGCCTTCGTGGTGATGCTCATGCCATTTTCCGGCAGGGGTCAGAATCAGATCACCGCGCTCCATTTTGCAGGGCTCACCATCAACCGTGGTATAAGCGCCCTCGCCTTCCACGATGATGCGAACAGCGTTGGGGGTATGACGGTGATTGGGGGCAGTTTCTCCCGGCAGAATCAGCTGCAGCCCCAGATAAATACTGGGCGTTGCCTTCATGTTTTCCAGACCATGTCCGGGGTTTGCCAATACCAGAACCCGACGCTCTGCTTTTTCCATCGGGGTTAATTCACCGGCCTCCAGCAGCAAAGGGCGAACCGTTTCATAGCCCCAGGTCATAGGCTGAGTGTTCCGGCTGGGCACCTGATAGGGCAATACCGCACGCATGCTCGGCCACAGAGGGACCAGATTACGTTCAGTCAGGTCATCGCGATAGCGCGCGGGCAGTTCATCCAACGTTCCAAGTGATAAAGTCATGATAGATTTCCTTCTTGTTCTTCTCTTAACAGATCAGTTCCGGAGGGGCAGATATCCACTGAATGCGGGCTCTGCCCGGAACCAAAGCTTTAGTCCATGCAATTGTTCACATTCCAGCCGTACAACCATTCCAGCGCATCATAGAAGCGCTCCTGAGAACGACCTTTCCACAACTGGTTCCGCACCAGACGCTCTGCACCTTTGGCGTGATAAAGACGTCCCATTTCCCGGGCCGACCAAACCATACGTGCCGTACGGGGAATCCGAATGGTTTCGTAGAGGCGGAAAGCTTTTTCCAGATTGCCATCACATTTTTTGATCGCCTGTCCCAGAACGACGGCATCCTCAAGGGCCATACAGGCACCCTGCGCCAGATATTGAGTTGTGGGATGCGCAGCATCACCAAGAATCGTCGCCAGTCCTTCCCCCCACTTCTCAACCGGCTCACGGTCAGCTGTCGCCCAACGTTTCCAGGACTTAGGAAGCTCAAGTAAACGGCGTGGGCTTGCATCAATGCCCTGAAAGTAAGAAAGCACCTCTTCACGGGAACCTTCTGTCACGCTCCACTCTTCCTTTTCACGACTGTGGAAGGTCACCACCAGGTTATATTGCTCTCCCCCACGCAGCGGGTAATGCACCAGATGGCAACGAGGTCCGGCCCAAAGCACCGGCGCATTGATTCTCAGGTCTTCCGGCATGTCATCCTTTTCAACAACGGCACGGTAAACCACATGACCGGTCACACGGGGTGGATCGCCCAGAATCTTCTGGCGCACAACAGAGCGCACACCATCTGCACCAATAACCGCATCAGCGTCATAGGTATTACCGTGCTGGTCGGTCACTGTTACGCCATCATCATGAAGATCGACAGACTCAATACGGGTTGAGGTTTTAAAGCTGATTAAAGGGTGCTTCTCAACCGATTCGAGAATCGACAGATGGATATCAGCCCGATGGATAACCCCATAAGGGTTGTTAAAGCGTTTACGAAACGCTTCGCCAACATCAATCTTGCCAACAGTGGTTGCATCAACGGCGTCCATCATCAGCAGATAATCGGTAAATACAGAACGGTTGCGGGCCGCTTCGCCCACACCCAGAGCATCCAGTGCGGAGTAAGCATTCGGACCAAGCTGGATACCCGCACCAATCTCCGCAATTTCATCCGCCTGCTCCAGCAGCAGAACTTCAATATCCTGCTGCACCAGAGCCATAGCTGCGGCCAGGCCACCAATGCCTCCGCCAATGACAATGATCTTTTGTTTTTTTAGTTCAGTCATAGTGATCTCCAGGGGGTTATGTACGTTACACACCATCAGGTCATCAACCTGAAAACATCCACATCAGTTAGGGAGAAAATCCGGTTGGTTTTTCGGGGCAGCCTCAATAAAGGCAGGATGTTTAATACAGTGCTGATAGACCTTAAGAATTCTGGGATAGGCCGACAGATCGCACTTCATGCGTAATGCGTTAGCGACCTGAGGCACCAAACAGCAGTCTGCTAATGTCGGCTGTTCGCCAAAGCAGTAAGCACCTGAACCAAAGCGCTCCAGGTGCGCTTCAACCGCATCAAAGCCCTCACGCACCCAGTGCTGATACCAGCCATTGCGCTGCTCCTGAGAGACTTCAAATGTCTGGCTGAGATAGTTCAGGCTTTTCAGGTTATTGATTGGATGCATGTCACAGGCAATGGCATTTGCCAGCTCAAGAACCCGAGCTTTCGCCATCGGCTCCTGAGGAATCAGAGGATTCTGGCTATAGAGATCATCCAAATACTGAATAATGGCCATTGACTGGGTAAGAATTTCTCCTGAGGCGGTTTCAAGAACCGGTACGCCCTTGGAAGGATTCAAACGACGCTGTGTTTCTGAGGACTGCTCACCGATACGGATATTCACCCCCTGGTACTGATAAGCAATATTTTTCAGCGCCAAAGCGATACGTACCCGATAAGAGGTTGAGCTGTTAAAAAAACTGTAGAGCTTCATGGAATACCTTCACTGTCACCATAGGTTCTTCGGTTGCATGAAAGGCATTATTGTTAAATCATGGTATATCGAATAATGATATATATTGATAAACCCATACCTCTGGAGGTATATCAGAAGATGGCATGGTCAAAGCGGTTGCGCTTCTCTCACCTTAACTGGCTGATTTCGTTAGGAGAAACCTGCAGCCTCAGCGAAACGGCACGGCTGTGCCATACCACTCAGCCAGCCCTCTCCCGATGGCTAAAAGAACTTGAAGATGATGTGGGCACGCCACTTTTTGAGCGACATTCCCGTGGACTGGCACCGACTGCAGCGGGCCAACTGCTAATAACTTATGCTCAAAGAATGACCACGGAAGTAGACCGGGCAGAAGAAAGTCTGACCGCCATCAAAGAAGGCAGTGATCGTATGGTTGCTATCGGCACATCACCGGCCTCAGCCCCAAGCTTTGCACCGGCAGCCGTCAGTGAATTTATGCTGCGCCAACCCAGGGCAAAGGTTCAGGTGCACGAAAACACGATGGATGTGCTGATGCAGAGACTGGCTTTGGGAGAATTGGATCTGGTCGTTGGCCGCATGGATAATTACAAGCCTCACGCGGATTTTCAGAACGAGATGCTCTACGAAGAAGATCTCTGCATTGTGAGTCGATTGAGCCACCCTTTAGCTCAGCAGGAATACTTAGAGTGGAAAGATCTGTATCAGTATGACTGGATCGTCTGGCCCTCCGGTGCCCCCATCCGCAGCAAACTGGATGCCTCTCTGGCACAAGCCGGTCTGAAACCTCCCAGTTATAAAATAGAATCCAACTCAATGGTCACCAATCTCTGGCTACTCCAGTATACCGATTCAATAGCGGTGGCCTCAGACAGGGTTGCACGACATTTTTATGGGCGGGGTTTGCTGGTCCCTCTGAATCTCAAAATTCCGAAATCTGACGGAGCGGTTGGCATGGTTTGGCGGGACAGCGCTCAACCGGACCCCTATTTGAGCGACCTGCTGGAGTCCTTCAGAAGTACCGTGAATCAGGATCTGAGGTTTTAACCGTTTGCCCCTCGTATTGACCCTGAATCTCAATACAAAAAAAGCAGAAGTACGAAGAGTACTTCTGCTAACGGCACAAGCTCTGTTGATGGGAACAGATCATCAGCCTTAAGGTGCGAGCTGGATACTCACAATGACACCTTCAAAAAGATGCCAGGGTCAGTAACCCTGGCAGAAAAGATTAAAAACCCTTGGCCATGGTCAGCGCCAGGTCTTCGATCATATCTTCCTGGCCACCTACCGTGCCGCGCTTGCCCAGTTCCACCAGAATATCGCGGGCGGAGACACCGTATTTCTTCTCGGCGCGTTGAGCAAACAGCAGAAACGAGCTGTAAACACCGGCATAGCCCAGCGTCAGCGCGTCACGGTCAACCCGGATCGGCTGGTCCATCATCGGCGTGATCAGGTCTTCCGCCACGTCCATAATCTTGTACAGGTCGATACCCGTGTCACAGCCCATTCGGTTGAGTACCGCGCACAGTACTTCTAACGGTGTGTTACCCGCGCCAGCCCCCAGACCGGCAACCGAACCGTCGATACGGGCACAACCGGCTTCAATGGCCGCCAGCGAGTTAGCCACGCCCATAGCCATGTTGTGGTGACCGTGGAAACCCAGCTCGATCTCGGCGGGCAGTTCGTTGCGCAGCGCGGTGATTTTTTCGGTCACTTCGTCAGGCAGCATATAACCGGCGGAGTCGGTGCAGTAGATGCAGCTGGCGCCGTAGCTGACCATCAATTTGGCCTGCTCGACGATTTTTTCCGCCGAGGCCATGTGTGCCATCATCAGGAAGCCAACGGTGTCCATGTTGAGTTCACGGGCAAAGGTGATGTGCTGCTGGGAGACATCCGCTTCGGTGCAGTGGGTCGCCACACGGATGGTGGAAACCCCCAGATCTTTTGCCATTTTCAGGTGATCAACGGTGCCGATACCGGGCAGCAGCAGCGCGGAGACCTTGGCCTGTTTCATTTTAGGAATCACAGCACCGAGGTATTCCTCGTCGCTGTGAGCCGGAAAACCATAGTTAACAGAAGCACCGCCCAGGCCGTCACCGTGGGTGACTTCGATCAGTGGCATACCGGCCTCGTCCATGGCGCAGGCCACTTTCACCATTTCATCAACGCTGATCTGGTGACGCTTGGCATGCATACCGTCGCGCAGGGACATGTCGTGCAGCTTGACGCTTTTACCTTGCAAGTTCATATCAATATTCCCCTGTTACTCGCCACGTGATGGAAGAGCGATCACGCCCTTGTCGATTTCTTCCGCAAACATTTCTGCGGTACGCAGACCGGCAGCGGTCATGATGTCGAGGTTACCGGCGTATTTCGGCAGGAAGTCGCCCAAACCTTCCACTTCCATAAACATGGACACGCGGTTGCCGTCGAACACCGGGCCGTTGACCAGCTTGTAGCCCGGTACGTATTTCTGTACTTCGGCCACCATCTGATGCACGGATTCGGTAATCGCATCGCGGTTCGGCTCGCCTTCAGTCAGACAGTGCACAGTGTCACGCATCATCAGTGGTGGTTCAGCCGGGTTGATGATAATGATGGCCTTGCCTTTTTTGGCACCGCCGACTTTTTCAACGCCACCGGCGGTGGTGCGGGTGAATTCGTCGATGTTCTGACGGGTACCCGGGCCGACGGATTTGGACGATACGGTGGCGATGATTTCGCCGTATTCCACCGGCTGTACACGACTGACAGCAGCCACCATCGGAATCGTTGCCTGGCCACCGCAGGTCACCATATTGACGTTCATTTCGAGGTTTTTAGCGTGGGCCTCCAGATTGACAGGAGGAATGCAGAACGGACCAATCGCCGCTGGGGTCAGGTCGATCATGATCACACCCAGCTCATTGAGCTTACGGGAGTTCTCCGCATGTACGTAGGCAGAGGTGGCATCAAAAGCGACACGTATATCGTCAGCGATAACGTGTTCCAGAATACCGTCAACACCGGTGGAACAGGTCTTGATGCCCATTTCTGCGGCCCGTTTCAGCCCCTCAGATTCAGGATCAATCCCCACCATCCATACCGGCTCGACCCATTCAGAGCGCTGCATTTTCATCAGCAAATCGGTGCCGATATTACCCGGACCAATAATGACCGCTTTGAGTTTTTTGCTCATCTTTTTTATACCTAAAGCTGCAGTGATTGAATTGCCCGTCATCAGGCGGAGAACTGAACGGAAACCTTTCCGACACCTGAAATACAGGCTTCAAAATGATCTCCGGGAGAAACGTTAACCATAGGGCCCAATGCCCCAGTCAAAATAAGATCACCGGCTTTCAGAGGGGAACCATGTTGCGCCATAATGCGGGCCAACCAAACGGCAGCATTGACCGGATGGCCCAGACATTTGTCGCCGCTACCACTGGACACAAGCTCACCGTTACAGGTCATTTCCATCATCACTGCACGCATATCCAGGCCCTGAACAGCCTGTGCCGGGCCACCAATCACGTAGGCAGAACTGGAGGCATTGTCAGCCACCGTATCCACAAACTGAATATCCCAATCAGCAATGCGGCTACCAACGATCTCTAACGCGGGCACAACATAATCAATGGCCGATACAACCTCATCAAAGGTTGTATCAGCATGGGGCAGGTCTTTTTTCAGAACGAAAGCCAACTCCACCTCTATCTTCGGCTGCAGTAGGCGTGAAAAAGGCACCGTCTCGTTATCGCCAAAACACATATCCGCGAACAGAACCCCGTAATCAGGCTGATCCACCCCCAACTGCTTCTGGACCATGGGATTCGTTAAACCGATCTTCTTACCAACCAGCCGACGCCCCTGGTCAGTATAAAAATCAGTATTTATTTGCTGGATCTGATAAGCACTATCAATATCGAGTTCTTTTAACTGATCTCTTATCGGAGTAATTGGAGAAGCGTTAGACTCAGCATTACGGATCTGCTCAGCAATCTGATAAAGCGATTCATTGTTAGCCATATTTAATCTTTATTATTAGTCGTTTAATATTGATTTCATATTCTTATCGTTGTTTGATTAATGGTTACAAACATGCATTCAGTATAGTTTTGCTGTATTGGGCTGCTCAACAGATAACACGCCAATGGTGTACCTGGTGCACGGAGACATCTATGTCGCACGAGCAAAAAACCGACGCGGAATACAAAACCGTTAGGGGACTTGTCAGAGGGCTTCAGCTGATCAATCTTATGAATCAATCGGACGGTGGGGCCCGCGTAAGAGACCTGGCCGAACAAAGTGGTATTCACCGCACAACCGTCAAGCGCCTGCTTGAGACCCTGGTTACAGAAGGTTATGTCAGGCCCAGCTTTTCCGATGACAGCTATCAGCTAACACTGAAAGTCCGGGAGCTCAGCGAGGGCTTCAGAGATGAGCAATGGATTTCACAGTTAGCCGCGCCTCTTTTGGGTGAACTGATGCAGGCTGTAGTCTGGCCAACAGATATTTGTACATTTGATGTTGATGCCATGGTGGTCAGGGAGACAACCCATAAATTCAGCCGCCTGTCCTTCCACCGTAATATGGTCGGACGACGACTCCCTATGCTCCGGTCTGCCACAGGCCGGGCCTATCTTTCTTTTTGTCCGGATAATGAACGACAGAGCATACTGTCACTCCTTCAAAGCAGAGATGATGAGCAGGGCGAATTGGCCAGAGACCGGAACTACGTGCACTCCGTGCTCTCAAGAACACGACACCAGGGCTATGGGGCCAATTATGGCGATTGGGGTGAAGAAGGTAAAATTGCAGCGATTGCTTTGCCAATAAGAAGCAAAGGGCGCATCCTGGGTTGTTTGAATTTAATTTATATAAAGCAAGCCATGACTATTGAAGAAGCAGAGAAGAAATACCTGCAAAAGATGATAGAAACCGTCACCGCTATAGAATCAAAAATCTGATATTAACAGACATACGGTTTCATAGAATAAAAGCAGCAAAGGTGCTGCTTTTATTCGGCGGTTGCAGACTCTGAGCGCAACACGCTATTGCACTGATGTGACGGCATTA
>NZ_CEYNZH010000043.1:0-30911 GCF_982874595.1 Oceanospirillum sp.
GGATGATCCCTTGTTCGGGAGTGAGGTACGGAATGAATTTAGTGCGTTAAGGGAGAAAATCTTCCAAATGACGCCCGATAGTATCATTGGCCATAGTCATCGCCCGGTTCAGCCTGCATACAGTATCAGCCCAAAAGTTTTGCTTAAGTTAGACAACGTAAGTTGCCAGTTTGAAGAAAGTATCGCGCTTAAATCGGTATCCTTTGAGCTGAACATTGGTGATATCGTTGCTGTAACCGGAGCTGATGGCAGTGGTAAGAGCAGCCTGTTTAAGACGATTGGTGGTCTGCAGGCACTTTCATCAGGCAATCTTACCTTTGCCGGTCTTGATATCAGTCGTATGCCGGCTGATAAGCGTATTTACACCGGTATTGTTCATGTCCCTGAAGGCCGTCAGGTTTTTGGACCAATGAGTGTCGAAGATAACATCCTGTTGGGATGCTACTCCAGGAAGATGGATGCTTCTGTTTATTCAGATCTGGAAGTGATTTATGAGGGGTTCCCGATATTGAAAAAACAACGCCATCAGATGGCGGGCTCACTAACTACCGGTGAACAGCAGCTGCTTGCAATGGCGCGGGGGTTGATGGCTCAACCCAAGCTGATGCTGATAGATGAACCCTATTCTGACCTTCCACCGGATATGGTCAGGGAGGTAAGTCGTGCTATTCGTCGTATCGCTAATGATGGTGTTACGCTGATGATCAGTGAGCGGAAGAAAAGCTTCGCCTCGGAATTGGCAGACAGGCACTTTCAGATGCATTCCGGTAGCCTTTTGGATATGGAAGAGGCTGAAAACCAATCATCGGAGACGGATCTGGAAATGCTGGCCTGAGATTGACTGTTGTTGCTGAAAAAGCCCCGAATTCGTCGGGGCTTTTTGTCTTTTTAAATAAGTGTTTTTATATTTATCGATTCGTCATATGTTTTTCTTCTACCATGGAATCGAGCAACATCATGACCTCATCGCTCGCGCTCTCTGCACGCTGGACAGCAGCAACAATTTCATCCCTGATATCCTGATTACCCAACCAGTTATCGGAAGCCAGATCCACAGCAAAACGTGCGCATTTGTGGACGGCGGCATGAGGTGCCTGAAGCTGTTTAAAGCTTTGCAGATGCCGGAATTGCTCATAGCCGATTCCCTCATCATACCACTTACCCAGACGGCAGTTATGATGGTCGACACTAACGGCATTCACTGCATCAGTATGCTGCTGGGTATCCTGAATACCCAGATAAGTGCGTTGTTTGTATACGATATGATCCACCTTGGCCAGAATAGTGAAGTTTTTATCGCTGGCATGGGCAAGGCGTTTATTGGTATCCACCGCAGAACTGGCAAGACGACGGAAAGTCTGATGGAAGCCGTCGATATCTTCATTTAGTGCTTCTGCCTCACCGCCAGCCTGTTCTGATGCCGTTTGCATCTGCTTTGAACGCTCAGAAAAACTATCGATAATGCGGCTGATGTTCTCTGCAGCATCTTTGGAGCGCCCAGCCAGGGTTCTGACTTCATCGGCAACAACCGCAAAGCCTCGACCATGCTCTCCCGCACGTGCCGCTTCAATTGATGCGTTCAGCGCTAACAGGTTGGTTTGTTCTGAGATATCTGAGATCAGGTTGAGGGCCTCAACGACTCGCTGACCATCTTCGTCCAGCTTGACAACCAGCCCCTGAATATTCTGCAGCACGCCCGTGATGTTCGATAGCTGGTGCAACATACTGTCAATCACGCGTTCAGAGGCTTCAACATCCTGTCTGTTCTCGCTAGAGGTGTTCAGGGCGAAGCGGATCTCTTCAATCACCCCTGACAAGTCGGTTTGAATCGTGGTCAGGTTAGGTACCAGGCAGTTAACATTGACCTCATTCAGTCTTGACATCAGTTCGTTTCGAGAGCGAATCGAACGAACCTGACGCATCGCTTCAAGACCCGTGTTAAGCTGTTCCAGTGAGCGCTGAGGCGCTCCGGAAACTGCGCTGGTTATGGCAAACCTGTGCTCCTGGCCTTCAGAGACGTCCTGAAATGCACTGTCTGCTTCAAGATAAAAACTTTGGATCTGATCAAGTAGCTCATTCATTTCCCAGGCAACCTGACCCACTTCCCCCAAACCCGAAATATCGTTGACCCGATGATGCAATTCACCCATTTTTCCACGCTTAATCGTGTGATGTACTCGGTGTAGTACCTTCAGAGCCCGTTGCATGATACCGCGCATGTAGATAATGACGGCAAGTACCACCAGCGGGTAGAGCAGAAACCATAGTGAAGCTGAATAAAAGTATTGTCCTGCAGCGGTCACAAAAATGGCCAAGCCCAGATGTAACCCTTGGGCGATGTTTACCTGAGTGTGCAGGAAAGGCCAGGCGGCACTATTGCTGGATGTTTGACGAGCATAGGTTGACTGATAACCCGAGCGTTTCTCTGGTTGAGCCGGTGAGTCGTTGTGGTGTGCTTCTAAAAGATACTCGGAATAGCTGCTGTGTCCGGCTTCCTGCAGATGTTTCTCCAGACACTCAAGTCCACTGTTAAGATCCCTCTGTTCTGCTTCAAGCACTTTAGCGTAAATGGGCTCAATCAGCCGGATCATGGATTCTGAGGCCGGGTAGTGAACTGCGCAGTAGCCGACTTTCTGACCCTTGGCATCAAAGTTGGGATAGAGGGCAGAAAAACTCCAGTAGGATTGTCCGGAGGCGCTGGCGTTTTTGACTAAGATAAAAGCTTCATCATCTTTTTCGAGGCGTTTCCATACGCGATGCCATACGCAGCGAGGCATCTCTTCATGACGTACTAAATTGTGGTTAAAGCCGATCAGCTGCTTTTCGTGATAGCCGGATACACGCATAAAGACCCGGTTAACATAGGTAATCTTTCCCTCAAGATTAGTGATGGAGACCATAGTGTCACCGGTGTCCGGTGTTTTTATCGGGCCTGTATCGTTGTGACGGGCGTACTGCGACATGATGCCTCCTGGCTGAAATAGACAGGCCAGATATTAGCCTTCCAATGTTTCAGTTATTTAATCAAATACACTAATAATATCCGGCCATCCTTTAGGAAGGCAATCAATTAAGGAGTACTTATTAAGAAAAGCCTTTATTTTTTACCATGTTACTGTTTCGGCTGAGGGCAGAGCGCTTAAAAATAAGGCTATATCGGGAGGGGGAGATAAATGAAATAGGTGCTACCCCTGTAGAGAGGTTTCTGACAGCAAACACTGTACTTCTTAATAAGGTTTGGGGGGAAAAGCAAAAGAATTAGCCTAGAGGAAATACGAGGCTGTTTGAGATCGTGAAACGGGGTTAAGTGTTGTCGTCGTGGAATAAAACAGGGGCAAAAAAAAGAGGAGGCTTAGCCCCCTCTGATAAAACCGTTACATGCCGGAGTTATGCACTAACATCCAGTTTGTTGCCTAAGTGAGGCTCAACGGATGCCGCAGGTTGAACCGTATTGATGGAGCTTAGCAGAGTGTCCATAATGACCTTCCCCTGATCCTTCGCTTTACCAACCAGTGCAACCTGAGCACCTAAGAGCGCATCTTGTTTAGCAGCATTGTTTGCATAGTTAGCAGCACTGCTGTTTGATATTTCCATCGGAATTCTCCTCTCGATTTATCCGTCTGTTGTCATTCTAACGGCCGTTGAGCATAAATCTGAAGCGAACTTGAGTGTCTGTTTGTAACAGGGTGCCTGAAGTCATATCAACCCATCTCTGCTTAATAAGCACCTGATCATATGCTGTTAAATAACAAAGCGTCCTGCTTCTTTTTTGAGATCTGATGCTAGTTCAGAGAGCTTTTTAACCTGTTGTTCACTTTCGTCGGCATCCTGCGCCAAATCGTCTGCAACTCCGCGAATTATATCCGTATTGCTATGGATTTCTTCGCTTAGGGCGGCCTGTTGTTCGGTTGCACTACTGATATGGGTTGCGAGATGACTGATCGCTTCAACCGCTTCAAGAATCTGTGTCAGCATCTCTTTAGCCTGGCCTGCATCAGCAACACTTTCTTCAGCCAGCATACTGCTTGCCTGCATTAATTGCGTTGCTTCCGTCGATGACTGCTGTACAGACTCCATGACATGCTGAATTTCGCTGGTTGAGCTACTGGTACGTTGTGACAAACTGCGGACCTCATCGGCAACTACGGCAAAGCCGCGACCGGCTTCACCCGCTCTTGCGGCCTCAATAGCCGCGTTTAGTGCCAGTAGGTTGGTCTGTTCTGCAATCTCTTCAATCGTATTGAGAATGCCGGTAATACCCTGGGCATGGCTGTTAAGACGGGTTACAACATCACTGGCGCTGTCGAGTTTTGAAGCCAGATCATTGACCGAACGCTGGCTTTTACTCACCTGACGAATACCATCCTGGCCAAGATTCAATGTCTGCTCCACCTGACTGTTTGCATTGTGGACATGCTGAATAATATCCTGGGTCGACTGAGCCAGTTGATTAACCGCTTCTGCTACTGCGTTGGTTTCGTTGCGCTGCTGATAGATCTTTCTGCTGTTCTGCTTGGTTTTATCGGCAATGATGTCGGACTGACGGCCAAGGTCGACAGCGGTAATGTCAAGTTTTCCTATGGTGCTATGCAGGCTTTTCACGAAGTGGTTGAAGTCATTAGCCAGCTTGCCCACTTCGTCATTGCTTTGGCTTTGAATCCGTTGAGTCAGATCTCCTTCGCCTTTAGCGATATTGCCTAAGGCCTCACCAACACGATGCAGGTCTTTAAGCAGTACCTTGACCATCAGGGCCACTGTTAGCATTACCAGCAGGAAGATCGCTAGACTGATCAGAAATTGTATGCCCAGGGTTTCAGTAAAAGGCAGCATTTCTGTGGACTCGTCCACTTCAACGCCCAGTTGCCAGGAGGAGTTCGGAATCCCTACAATCCGGACAAGTTTTGTGCCGTCTTTTGTCTCAACAGAGGTCAGAGCAGCGTTTGTTGTCAGCTCATTCAGGGTACTCTCTGATATTTGAGGATACAGACGTGAAACCGGCTGTAACTGGAAATTAGGGTTTTGGTGTGCAATGACTAAACTCTGGTCATTCAGAAGAAAGACCTGACTGTTTGCTCCAGACTCGAAAGAGGTGATTTCCGCGAATAGCTGCTTTAGTTGCAGGTCTGCACCGATGATCCCTGCTATCTGCCCATCTTTTATTAATGGACGGGCGATAGTAAAGGTCATCTCTTTAGTGGTTCTGTCTTCATAGGGGCCGATCAGAACCATTTTCTTCTCTTCAAGGGCTTTCTTGTACCAGGGACGGGTACGGGGATCATAACCATTAACAAAGAGGGTTCGACCATTGCTGCCGATGCGGGTGCCATCGGTAAGGCCAGCAAAAATAGCGATAAAATCACCGGCTTCGCGGGTCATGTTCAGCTGCTCGATAAAGGTATCCTCATCAGCAGGGCGCAGAGCAAGCGTATCGAGTAACTGATATTTTGAAGAAAGCCAGCGTTCAACGCCTTTGCCAATGGCATTGGAGACACCGTCAACGCGTTGCTCAACATTGTCACGGGTCATATCTGAGAGTCGGAATGCAGAAAAGCCGGTTAAAGCCAGGGAAGTAACTAAAACCGCCAAGGTGGCCATGGCGATGATTTTCGCACGGAGTGAGAGCCCCTTCATGGAAAACATCCTTTATTATTTTGGGTCGATGTGGGTCATCTGGCGGGCAAGGGGAGAGCGCAAGGTTATCCGTTCTTCCATGAACCTGACAGAATCTGACTAATATAGTTTTTTATATCCATTAATACTACTGTAGCGCCGTTTAAATCTCTGTGTGGTATGCGGAAGACGGGCATAAAAAAACCCCGGAGCCCGGGGTTTTGACAAGAAAGATTTTACTGTCAGGTATCAGCGCAGGTCGGTAACGCGCTTGGCTTTGCCTTCAGAGCGAGCAAGTCCGCCTACAGGGACAATATCAACCTTGGTGCTGATACCGACTACGGATTTGATGTGGTGCTGCAGCTCTTTGATAATCGCTGTCTGATCAGCATCCTGAGCCGCAGGGTTAAGTTCCGCTTTCACATTCACAACATCCAAGTTCCCCTGTTTGGAAACAATGATTTCGTAATGAGGGGCTAATGCTGGCACCTTAAGAATCTGCTCTTCGATCTGGGTCGGGAACACATTCACACCCCGGATGATCAGCATGTCATCGGAACGCCCCGTGATCTTATCGATACGGCGCATCGGACGTGCTGTACCTGGTAGCAGGCGGGTCAGGTCCCGGGTACGGTAGCGGATCACCGGCAGCGCTTCTTTGGTCAGAGAGGTAAATACCAGTTCTCCGTACTCTCCATCAGGCAGCACTTCGCCGGTATTCGGATCGATAATTTCAGGATAGAAATGATCTTCCCAGATGGTTGGGCCATCTTTGGTTTCGGCACACTCCATCGCAACTCCCGGACCCATCACTTCAGACAGGCCGTAAATATCAACCGCATCGATACCCAGGCGTTTTTCAATGTTGCCACGCATCTCTTCCGTCCAAGGCTCTGCGCCAAAGATGCCGATACGCAGAGCCATCTCTTTAGGCTCAACACCCTGACGTTCCATCTCATCGATCAGGTTCAGCATGTAAGACGGCGTTACCATAATCACATCAGGATCAAAGTCACGCATCAGCTGAACCTGTTTCTCAGTCTGACCGCCGGACATCGGAATAACCGCGCAACCCAGACGCTCTGCACCATAGTGCGCACCCAGACCACCGGTGAACAGGCCGTAGCCGTAGGAAACGTGTACTTTATCGGTACTGCGACCACCGGCAGCACGGATAGAGCGTGCCACAACGTCAGCCCAGACATTGATATCGTGCTGGGTATAGCCAACAACCGTTGGCTGACCTGTGGTACCTGAAGATGCGTGCACACGAACCACTTGACTCATAGGTACCGCGAAAGAGTCAAACGGGTAGGCGTCACGCAGATATTGCTTGGTGGTAAAAGGGAACAGTTTCAGATCGTCCAGTGTTTTCAGATCCGTCGGGTGAACCCCTTTTTCATCGCACAGCTTACGATAGGCGAGTACGTTGTTGTACGCATGTTTTATACTGAACTTCATCCGGCTCAACTGGAGAGCGCGAATTTCATCAATACTTGCAGTTTCAATTGGATCAAGTGCGTTGGGATCAACTTTGTAGTTCATCATAGTTATTATCCTGTTAGTGTCTCTTGTTTTTCTTGTTCTGCTTTTTATTGTTGGTTTTGTAATACATAGCGTCTCTTTGGACGCTTAATGGGAGAGGCCGGGCCTCCCCGATAAAATGACTGAGCGCTTAAACGCGCTCAATGATCAGAGCAATACCCTGACCCACACCAATACACATGGTGCATAGGGCATAACGACCGCCAGTGCGGTGTAGCTGGTACATTGCAGTGGTTACCAGACGGGCACCGGAAGCACCCAGAGGGTGGCCCAGAGAGATTGCACCGCCGTTAGGGTTAACGTGTGCGGCATCATCCGGCAGACCCAGATCACGCATTACCGCTAAGCCCTGAGAAGCAAACGCTTCGTTCAGTTCGATCACATCCATCTGCTCCAGAGTCAGGCCTGCTTTTTCCAGAACCTTACGGGATGCTGGCGCAGGGCCAAAACCCATGATGCGAGGCTCCAGACCTGCAGTAGCCATAGCAACAACACGAGCCTTAGGAGTCAGGCCATGCTTCTCAGCCGCTTCTTTGGACGCGATCAGAAGGGCACAGGCACCGTCGTTAACACCAGATGCATTACCAGCGGTCACAGAGCCGCCTTCACGGAAAGGCGCGCGCAGTTTTGCCAGACCTTCCAGAGTGGTTTCCGCACGGGGATGCTCATCGGTACCCACGATCACAGGATCGCCTTTGCGCTGTGGAATGGTTACCGGGCAGATCTCTTCCTTGAACAGGCCTTTTTCCATCGCTTCAGCGGTTTTTTGCTGGCTACGGAAAGCAAACAGATCCTGATCTTCACGGGATATATTGAAATCCTCCGCCACGTTCTCAGCCGTTTCCGGCATGGAGTCCACGCCATACTCCGCTTTCATCTGTTTGTTGATGAAACGCCAGCCGATAGTGGTGTCGTAGAGGCCGTTCGGGTTACGGCTGAATGCAGATTCTGCTTTACCCATCACGAAAGGTGCGCGGGACATCGATTCGCAGCCACCGGCGATCATCAGATCGGTTTCACCTGCTTTGATCGCACGGGCAGCCATGCCGATAGCATCCATACCTGAGCCACACAGACGGTTGATGGTGGTGCCCGGAACGCTGGTCGGCATACCCGCCAGCAGTGACGACATACGCGCGACGTTACGGTTGTCTTCACCAGCCTGGTTAGCGTTGCCGTAGATCACATCTTCAACCACAGACCAATCAACCTGCGGGTTACGCTCCATCAGGGCTTTAATCGGGATAGCACCCAGATCATCAGCGCGAACGGAGGACAGACTGCCGGCATAGCGGCCAAAAGGGGTGCGAATCGCATCGCAAATATAAGCGTCTTTCATGCTTAAGTTTCCTCTTACTGCTCTGATGGTGTTTGTGTGTCAGAAGTCGGGATAATCTCGCCTTTAATCTGGCGGGATTTGCCACGGAAATGGGCGATTGCCTGACCGCTGGAATCGCTGATGGTCACGTCATAGATGCCACTGCGACCGGTCAGGCTGACCTTTTTCGCTTCAGCTATCAGGGTGTCACCCAGCTTACCCGGTGCAACAAACTCGATGTTGCAGCCTGCAGCTACGGTTACTTTGTTGTAGCTGTTGCAGCTGTAGGCGAAAGCGGTATCCGCCAGAGTAAAGATCATGCCGCCGTGGCAGATCGCGTGTCCGTTAGACATATCTTTACGCACCAGCATGCTGAGTTTTGCGTAACCTTCGCGGACTTCCAGAATTTTCATATCCAGCGCCTGAGCAGCCCAGTCACTTTCGTACATGGTCTGTGCGCAGCGGCTGGCCAATTCGTCCGGGGTCAGGTTTTCAAGTGCAGTGTTTTCGTTAGCCATGGAAAGTCTGTGCTCCAAATACTTTGCGACGTAGCAGTGGGGAAGGGCGGTAGCGGTCTTCCCCATAGCTGCTAACCAGATTGGCCAGAACCGTATGAATATGTTCCAGACCTACGCTATCAGCCCAGGCCAGAGGCCCCTGCGGGTAGTTGACACCGCTTTGCATCGCGATATCGACATCCTTGGCAGAACAAACCTGTTGATTCACCGCATCAGCGCCTTCGTTAGCCAGCATGGCAACGGTACGCATCAGAATCATGCCGGCAATATCATCGATCACAGAAACCTGTATGCCGATTGCCTGGAACAGACCGGCCGCCTGATTCAGGCTCTCTTCGGATGTCTGATCGGCTTTAGTGAGAGCGATACGGGTGGCTTTGCTGTAATCCAGTGCCAGATCAAACAGCACCAGCTGACGACGCTGAGCAACAGACGCGCGCTCGGTGGCCATTCGTCCATCAGTCAGAGCAATGACGAGATCCCCGATGGAGATACGGCCGTTGTGATCATGTTCAGTTGAGCGATGAACCTTGATGCCTGCTGCTTCGATACGGTCGATCAGAGGCTCGGCGCAACCCATCTCACCTTCAACGGTGATGCTGGTCGGCGCCGTTTGAGGTGCCAGAGTCTGGGCTTCCGGCTTCTCTGCATCTTCTGAATAGTTATAGAAACCGCGACCGGTTTTTCGGCCGTGGAAACCCGCCTCGACCAGATCTTTCTGGATCAGAGACGGCAGGAAGCGCTGATCGCCATAGTAGGCATCAAATACAGATGAGGTTACCGCGTAGTTCACATCGTGGCCGATCAGATCCATCAGCTCGAATGGGCCCATACGGAACTGACCCGCTTCTCGTGCGATCGCATCGATGGTCGCTTCGTCAGCACCGCCTTCCTGAAGGATACGCAGACCTTCAGCATAGAAAGGGCGGGCCACACGGTTAACGATAAAGCCCGGTGTCGACTTAGCCATTACAGCATGTTTGCCCCAGGCTACGGACAGGTCGTAAACCTGTTGAGCAACGGCCTCAGAAGTAGCCAGACCCTTGATCACCTCAACCAGCTTCATAATTGGTGCCGGGTTAAAGAAGTGCATACCCACCAGATTCTCAGGGCGCTTCAGCGCAGAGCCGATAGCCGTCACAGAGATAGAGGAGGTGTTGGTAGCCAGAATGGTCTCTTCAGAGCAAAGTTCTTCCAGCTCTGAGAAAACGGACTGCTTAACCGCCAGATTTTCAACGATGGCTTCAACAATCAGTTTGGCTGGCGCCAGATCCGACAGGGTTTCTGTTGGCTGAATACGGGCAACCAGAGCGTCTTTGTCCGCTTCTGACATCTTGCCGCGGGCCACCAGTTTCTCCAGACCCTTTGCGGTGCGATCAAGACCTGCCTGAGCCGCACCCTCCATCTTGTCGTAAAGAAGTACCGTATGACCGAATTTGGCAGCTACCTGAGCAATACCGGCACCCATAGTGCCTGCTCCGATCACGGCAACGACATCATTAGCCGTTAACGGATTAAGTGTGTTGGCTGTCATATCGACCTCTTACTGACCTTTGAATGATGGCTGACGTTTTTCCATAAAGGCAGCAACACCTTCACGGTAATCTTCCGTGCGGCCTGCGATAGTTTGCAGGTCACGTTCCAGATCCAGCTGCTCATCCAGTGTATTGGTTGCAGAAGCCTGAATGGCGCGTTTGATCAGGGCCAGTCCTTTGGTCGGTTGGGTTGCCAGCTCTTTAGCGGTGGCGATAGCGGTTTCTTTTACGGCTTCGTCATCAACGGCTTTCCAGATCATGCCCATCTTCTCGGCATCTTCCGCAGTAACGCGGTCGCCCAGCATAGACAGCGCCATTGCGCGTGCCTGACCTACGGTGTGAGGGAGTGTCCAGGTACCGCCGGAATCCGGGATCAGGCCGATCTTGCAGAACGCCTGAATAAACTTAGCGGATTTGGCAGCAAATACGATGTCGCAAGCCAGAGCGATGTTGGCGCCAGCACCGGCTGCAACGCCGTTAACCGCGCAGATCACCGGCATTTCCAGCGCGCGGATCGTGCGGATCATCGGGTTGTAGTTTTTCTCAATGGATTCGCCCAGATTCGGTGCTTCAGCCCCCGGCGCTACATTGCGGTCGCTCAGATCCTGACCGGCACAGAAACCACGGCCATTACCGGTAATCACCAGTGCACGTACTTCCGGATTCTTCTTGACTTCTTTCAACGCTTCGCGAACTTCCGCGTGCATCTCAGCGTTAAAGCTGTTCAGGCTGTCCGGGCGGTTAAAGGTCAGAATGGCTGTGCCATTCTCAATCACAAATTCGATGTTTTTATAGGTTGTGTTGAATGACATGACTCAGCGTCCTTTAAATTCAGGTTTACGTTTTTCCATGAAGGCAGCGATGCCTTCCTGGCGATCTTCGGTCGCGGCCAGAAGCGTGAAAGACTTACGCTCAATATTCAGGCCGGATTCAAGATCGGTTTCAAAAGCTTTAAGCAGGGCTTCTTTCGCCAGACGAACGGCGATAGGCGGCTTCTTGGCGATGGTTTTTGCCAGTTGATGAGCGCGCTCGATGGTTTTCTCAGGGATAACCACTTCAGCAATCAGGTTAGCCTGAAGGGCGGTTTTGGCGTCGATCATCTCGCCGCTCAGCACCATCTTCATAGCCAGAGGTTTGCCCACGGTGCGGATCAGGCGCTGAGTGCCGCCGGCACCCGGAATGATACCGAGGTTGATCTCGGGCTGGCCAAACAGCGCGTTGTCACCGGCGATAACGATGTCGCAATGCATCACCAGCTCACAACCACCGCCTAAGGCGTAGCCGTTAACAGCGCCGATCAGAGGCTTGCTGAACTGATAAATACGTTTCCAGTGTTTCGGGCGGGCATCATTCATAACGCCAACGGCATCCAGAGCCGCCATCTCTTTGATGTCAGCACCGGCAGCGAAGACCTTAGGGCCTCCGGTAATGACAGCGACGCGAATGGATTCATCCTGGTCGGCCTGATCAAGCACATCGGCAACTTCGCTGAGCAGCAGAGTATTCAGTGCGTTGTAAGCCTCAGGTCGGTTGAGAGTGATCGTCAGAACACCCTCAAGAGATTGAGTGGTAATAGTCTGATATGTCATTCAGGCAGTATCCGGTTGCAGTATTGCTTTTAAAAAGCTTGTTATTGGAATTCCGGCTGATTTCTCTCTGCATGAAGTACTGATCAGTCATCTTCTGATGGCAACCTGCTTTGGGTTCCCTTTTTACGGTTTTCTTGTGTGGCGCTGCGAAAACCGGCTGTGACTGTCTCTGACTTCTTTATGACACTGACATGCAGTCTGTCAGGTATTCCCTGATTGGGCTGACGGGGAGGGCTGGTGCAGTATCCCACGACAGAAAGGGGTTTCTTCGGTTCTGTTGACCTTTATGAAACCTTCAGATCGTGGAGCCAGTCATCCGATTGCCTGGTGTCATTAATGTCCGTTACTGCAGAGATAAGCGGACAGAATTCTTTTTGTTCTGCACTAAAGACTACCGTAAAGATGCAAAGGGATACAAGAGTTAAATTAAAAGGCAGGGTTTCGGTATCGCAAATTATGGTGTATCTTGAAACCATTGATTAAACAGGACAAAACTCTTCTATTCTTAGTGCGACTGCATCTTTGGAAGATGTACTGAGAATAGACAAAGTATCAGTCTAATGCTGGTTTTAACGGTTGTTTTAGCTGGGTTAGTGGCTGGTTTTGTCGAAGGGTTGTCTCGCTCGCTTCATAAAAATGAACTGATTTTTGATTAAGCCCGTTATCCGGCTTAAAGGCGGTTTTGAGTGTGTAATCAGCCTTAAAACAGCACTTTTGCCGTTCTGGAGGAATCATTTCAGTATCAAAAGCAATCAAGCTGCAGGTGCTCTGGCATCAGATGCGTGTCACAGGGTTTACACAATAATAATGTGATACGGAATAAATTGGAGAGAATGATAAAATGAGTCAAGAACAGTTTTTTCAGCGTCATCAGGAAACTCTGGAGCAGGCGGTAAACGCCATTAAAGCCCGTGATTACTGGACGCCTTATCCTGAAAACCCAAGCCCGCGAGTCTACGGTGAAACCGCTGCTGCCGACGGTGAAGCGGCTTTTAAAGCGGCTCTGGGCAAGTCATTTGAGCTGGAAATGCCGGGTATCGTCGGTGAGATCGAAGGTGAAGTTTCCCCTTACGGCATCGAAATGGGCGTACGTTACCCTAAGGTTGATTTTGACCAGCTGATTCCTGCTATGAAGCAGGAAACCAAAGCATGGCGTGACGCAGGGCCTGACGTTCGCGCCGGGATCTGTCTTGAGATTCTGGATCGCCTGAACAAGCGCAGCTTCGAGATTGGTCATGCAGTTATGCATACCTCTGGTCAGGGCTTTATGATGGCATTCCAGGCCGGTGGTCCACACGCTCAGGATCGTGGTCTTGAAGCAGTAGCTTATGGCTACCGTGCGATGAAAGAAGTTCCGGCGGAAGCGACCTGGACTAAACCACAGGGTAAACATGACCCTCTGGTAATGAATAAGAAATTCCACATTGTTCCCCGTGGTGTGGCAGTTGTTGTAGGTTGCTCAACCTTCCCGACCTGGAACACGTACCCGGGACTGTTCGCGTCTCTGGTAACCGGTAACCCGGTTATTGTTAAGCCGCACCCTGCGTCTATCCTGCCTGCGGCGATCTCTGTGAAGATTGCTCAGGATGTGCTGAAAGAAGCCGGTTTCGCTCCGCATATTGTTTCTATGGTTGCTGACACACTGGATGCGCCTGTAACAAAAGAGCTGGCGACTCACAAAGATGTGAAAGTGATCGATTTCACCGGTTCCAGCTTCTTTGGTAACTGGCTGGAGCAGAACGCGACTCAGGCACAGGTATTCACCGAGAAAGCCGGTGTGAACACTGTGATCATCGACAGCGTTGCTGATATCAAAGCCGTAGCCCGCAACCTGGCCTTCACCCTGAGCCTGTACTCCGGTCAGATGTGTACAACTACTCAGGCGATCTACATCCCGCGTGATGGTATCAAAGCAGGCGACAGCCAGATGAGCTTTGATGAAGTGGCTGAGGCTCTGTCGGTAGCGACCTCTAAGTTCCTGGGCGATAACGACCGTGCCTGCATGGTGCTGGGCGCGATTCAGGCTCCGGCAACCGTTGCACGTATCAAAGAGTGTGAAGCGCTGGGTGATGTGGTTCTGGCAAGTGAGAAGCGTGAGAACCCTCAGTTCCCGAATGCTGAAGTTCACACACCGCTGATTCTGAAAGTCGATGCGTCGGATATCGAGAAGTACAGCGAAGAGCGTTTTGGTCCGGTATCTTTCCTGATCGCAACCGATAGCACGGCTCATAGTATGGAGCTGGCCAATCAGGTGATCTCTGAGAAGGGTGCTATCACTCTGGGTGTCTACTCAACTGATGATGCGGTTCTGGATCAGGCTGAAGAGCTGGCGATGGAAGCGAAAGTGGCACTGTCGGTTAATCTGGATGGTGGTGTATTTGTCAACCAGTCTGCGGCTTACAGTGACTTCCACGCGACCGGTGGCAACCCTGCTGCTAACGCGTCTCTGACCGATACGGCGTTTGTCACCCGTCGTTTCGTTGTGGTTCAGAGCCGCCGTCACGCATAAGTTCTGCCAAGGTCTTAAACTAGGCCTGCAAAACGCCCTCTTTTGAGGGCGTTTTTCTGTCTGTTGCTTCTCTTAACGCGCTCATTTCCGATCATAATCATCTTTGTGGTCTGATATGTTTAATGAGGCTGAGATCATAACAAGAAGGATAAAAGCGATGCAGAACAATACTTTTGAAGGTCAGGTTTACAGTATCGACGGTGTGGTGCCCGTGGTTGACCCAACGTCCTACGTGCATCCGACAGCGGTTCTGATTGGCGATGTTATTATCGGACCGAACTGTTATATAGGGCCCAATGCCTGTTTACGCGGGGACTTTGGACGCATGGTTCTCAAGAGAGGGGTTAATGTACAGGATACCTGTGTTATGCACGGTTTTCCCGGTACCGATACCATCATTGAAGAGGACGGCCATATCGGTCATGGTGCGGTCCTGCACGGCTGCCATATCGGCAAAAATGCTCTGATCGGCATGAATGCGGTCATCATGGATAATGCCCGTATTGGCGAGTCTTCCATTGTTGCGGCTTGTGCTTTCGTTAAAGCGGATTTTGAGTGTCCGCCGCGATCCCTTATGGCGGGTACACCGGCTAAAGTGATCCGCGAGTTGTCTGATAAAGAGATCGACTGGAAAGGCAAGGGGACAGCTGAGTATCAGAATCTGACACATCGTTGCCTGCAAACCATGGAGCGGGTTATGCCTCTGACAGAGCCTGAGGTAAACCGGAAGCGCATCGAAATGCCGGATATTGCCAAGCCTCTGTATAAGATCAAGCAAAGTGACGATTCCTGAGATTATTATCCCCAAAAGGGTTGGGGCAGGCTGCGTCTGAGAAAGAATAAAAAAGATAACGTAAAGGAGACCCTGGTGTCTTACAAAAATATTATTGTTGAAAGCCGTGGTGCCGTTGGCTGGATCCAGCTAAACCGCCCGCAGGCGATGAACGCTTTGTCTATGGCGCTGATCACAGAAGTAGGTCAGGCGATTGAAGCTTTCCAGGCGAACGATGAAATCGGCGCTATGGTGATCACCGGTAACGAGAAAGCGTTTGCGGCTGGTGCGGATATTAAAGATATGGAAGATCAGTCTTTTATCGATCTTTTCCTGAGTGATTTCCCATATAACCGTCGTGATGGTTGGGACAGCCTCAATACAGCCCGTAAGCCGATTATTGCCGCTGTATCTGGTTTCGCACTGGGTGGTGGTTGTGAAATGGCCATGGCCTGTGACTTTATTCTCGCATCTGAAACAGCGAAGTTTGGTCAGCCGGAGATCAATATCGGTACGATTCCCGGTGCCGGTGGTACGCAGCGTCTGACCCGTGCCGTTGGCAAGGCTAAAGCGATGGAGATGTGCCTGACGGGCCGTATGATGGACGCTGAAGAAGCGGAACGTGCGGGCCTTGTGAGCCGTATTCTGCCGGTTGAAGAGCTGGAAGCGGAAGCGCTCAAGGTTGCCGGTAAGATCGCTAAGTTGTCCCGTCCTGTGGTTTATATGGCTAAAGAGGCGGTTAACGTGGCGTTCGAGAGCAGCTTACAGGAAGGGCTGCGTTTTGAGCGTCGTGCTTTTGCTTCAACGTTTGCAACCGAAGATCAGAAAGAGGGCATGGCGGCATTTGTTGAAAAGCGCAAGCCAGAATTCAAACACAAGTAACCCTGCTTACCCTTCTGCCGCCGGAATTCTCCGGTGGCATTTAATTCAGATCAAGACTTTTAAAGTTATCTTTCCTGCGCACATCCTTGGCATAAAATATAATGGTTTTTTGTGAATCGGTTGATAATATTGATTCCGAAGTCGCTGATTTATTTTAATAAATTTTTGTTTTGCTGCTTTTTTTACACTTAAAGAGTATTTAGTATGAATATTTTGACGCTGCTCTTGCTAAAGTAGAGCATGTGTCATAATGATAGTGTCGTTATGATGGTGCCCCGCATGCCCCGGCAGCGGAAATTAATGATAGTAAAATTAGGTAGACTGGCAATTGAGTGCATTTTCCCGGAATGGAGTGGGGCCTCAGGCAAGGATCGCCAAGTTAGGATTGATGTTTGTCCTGATTCTGGCACCGCTTGAAAAACTACAGGCTAATACACCGATATCCGCAAATCCGAGTGTACTGAAACTTGGCAAGCTGATTTTTTCTGATCCCCGGTTTTCGGCATCCGGAGAGACCGCATGCCGTTCTTGTCATCGGCCGGAGAAGGGGTTCTCAGATTCCGCAGCATTTTCCAGAAAAGATGATGGTACATCGACAGGGATGTCAACCCCCGCCCTATTTAATATGACGCGAAAAATAGGCTACTTCTCCAGTGACCCTGTTTATTCTCTTGAAGAGGCCGTTGAGCGCTGTTTGACCACAAATCATGGGGCTTCCATTCTGGATATCTACGTTACCCTGAAGAAAGACTCAAGCCTGAGTCAGATCGCGACAAAAAGTTATGGTCGTGTCAGTGCCGGAGCGGTCTTTAAAGCGTTAGCAGCCTACCTTCAATCGATAAAAACATCTGACAGTCGATACGATCGCTATTTAAATGGTGAAATAAGTGCATTAACACCTTCAGAACAGACGGGATTCGTTCTGTTTGAGAAAAAAGGTTGTATTCATTGTCATGCTGGCCGGGCATTGGGGGGGATGGTGTATCAGAAGAGTGTCAGTGATAGGGCTAAAGGTCGTGTTCAGGTGCCGAGGCTGAGAAATCTATCCGTGACATCACCATATTTTAGCGATGGTTCAGCCGCGACACTGGCTGAAGCGATTCGTCGAATGAGTCTTCTTAATAACGCTACTCCTGTGACAGAACAAGAGCTGGAAAAGATTCGCCTCTTCTTAATGAGCAATGAAAGCTACATCAGCGATTTTGAGGGCCCTATTCGCTATGAATATGAACACTAAATTCTGGCAGAAGCTCTCAACAGCGATTCTTTGGGGTTGTATATCCGGGCTCATGCTACTGTTTCCGGTAATGGTCTACCTCCTTCAGCCTACGTCAGATATTGAGCAGAAAGATATACGCCATGAGATTCAGCTGCAGAAAAATATTCTGTCACAGCTTCGGGCTGAAACAGCGCTTCTGACAAGTGGGCATCGTGGTGATCCCCGAGGAGAAATATTGTCACTTCTGGATCGCCTGTATCAGAGTGTTTATCAGGTCGATCTCCATTTAGGTAACGTCCGAGGTGATATTAAAGATGCCTCCCGCAGCTGGGAGCGTTATGCAAACAGTCTCGATCAAGTGCAGGAAGTTATTCTTAATGTTTCCTCTGCCTCAGCACTGTATGGACTGTCTGTTACGCAACTTGAAAGTGTTTTTCTGCAAGCTGAAACCGAGTTAAAGGGAAGTCATCTTCCAGAGAATAAGGTTAAAGATTACGACCTGCGAATGGTCAAAATGATGCTGATAGCCCTTCGGTATGCGGCGCTACCCTCCGATAGCACCCGGCTTCGCCTTGAAGCTGAAATTGAGCAGGTGCTCACTGATGTTGAATCCGTTCCATCTGCTCAGGCTAAAAAGGCCTTTAAGCGTGCTCTGCGTTATGTGGATGGGTTGATGACTTCAACTCAGCGCATCCGTGACAATGCGGTCAGTCTGACCGAGCTGCCGAGCTATTATCATCTGGATAGCTTTGATACCCGTTTTGAAGAATGGGTGACGAAGGCTCAGAAGCAACAGCGTCAGAGTCGATGGACACTTCTTATCGCTGTTGTTCTTCTGATCAGCGCGGTCATTATTGCTCTTATCCGCCTCAAATTTACTCAGGATCGTCTGTTAAAAACCAACAGTACACTGGCGGCCTACAAAAAGGCGATGGATGAGCATGCGATCGTTAGTATTACGGACCCTCGCGGACGGATTGAATACGTTAATGAGAAATTCATTGATGTATCTGGTTTTACTGAACCTGAGCTGATCGGCAGCACGCATAAGATTGTTAATTCCGGGGTTCATCCAAAAGGTTTCTTTAAAACACTGTGGGATCAGGTGCTTCGGGGGGAGACCTGGCATCGCGAAGTCTGTAACCGCCGGAAAGATGGCGGATTGTACTGGGTTAATGCCACTGTCGTTCCCATTCTCAATGATGAAGGTCAGGTAGAATCCATCATCTCTGTTCGTACCGATATTACAGCGATTAAGAAAACAGAGCGTGCGCTGACGGCAGAAAAAGAGCGGGCAGAAGTCGCAAACAAAGCGAAAAGTGATTTTCTGGCGAATATGAGCCATGAAATCCGGACGCCAATGAATGCGGTTATTGGTATGAGCCATCTGGCCCGACAGTCAACTCAGGATGAGCAGGTCATAGGTTATATCGACAAGATCCAGTATTCTGCTCAGAATCTTCTGTCCATTATTAATGACATTCTTGATTTTTCTAAGATTGAGGCGGGGCGGCTTGATGTCGAGCAGATTCCATTCCGTCTGGATAATGTGATCAATCACTTAGCTGATATTGCCTCGGTTAAAGCCAATGAGAAAAATCTGCCGCTTCTGTTCGATATTGATGACCGTATCCCTCAGGGGCTGCTGGGCGATCCTTTGCGCTTGGGGCAGGTGTTACTCAATATCGTGAATAATGCGATTAAGTTCACTGAAAAAGGCGAAGTGGTTGTCTCCGGGCAGCTGTTGGAAGAAGGCGGGGATTTTATTCAGGTTCGTTTCTCCGTTAGGGACAGCGGTATCGGCCTTTCCAATGAGCAGATAGGACGTTTGTTTCAGTCTTTCTCTCAGGCGGATACTTCAACGACCCGTCAGTATGGTGGAACCGGTCTGGGCCTTGCGATCAGTAAGCAACTGGTCGAATTGATGCAGGGTGAAATTGGCGTCCATTCGGTTGAGGGAGAGGGAAGTGAGTTCTTCTTCACTATTCGGTTCAAGCGGCACCAGGAAGAAAGCGTTACAGAACAGATCGATTTGAGTAGCATCCGGGTTCTTGCGGTTGATGATGACGCTACCAGCCTGAATAGTGTTCGTGAACTTCTCGAATCCCAGGGAGTTGCGATTGAAACTGAGCCTGATGCTCCTGCCGGACTGAATCGACTGGTAAATGCTTCCGCTATGGGTGAAGAGCCTTATACGGCGCTACTGGTTGATTGGCAGATGCCGATTATGGATGGTTTTGAAGTCGCTAAGGCCGTGAGGAATAATTCGGCACTCCCCTGGCAGCCGGCCATTCTCATGCTGACGGCCCATGGGGGGGAAGATCTGCAGCGACGTATCAATCATAACCTGATTGATGGCGTACTTCTGAAACCGGTTACCGGATCGCATCTGCTTAATGCAATTCAGCAAGCCGTCGTGAAGCGTTCGCGAACTCACCAGGGACCCACTATCCGTACCCTGTTTCGCGAAGGAGATGAGATCAATGCGTTGCTCGGTGCCCGATTACTTATTGCCGAGGACAACCTGATCAATCAGGAAGTGATCTCAGGCTTGCTGGAATCCTATGGTCTGGACATTACCATTGTAAATAATGGGCGTGAGGCGGTTAATGCGCTCCAGCAGAATGAGTTTGACCTGATATTTATGGATATTCAGATGCCGGAGTTAGACGGACTACAGGCAACCGAACAGATTTTGCAGATGCGGTTACCAAAAACACCGCCGATCATAGCAATGACAGCCCATGCCCAAAGTGAGGATGTGCAGCACTGCCTTTCAGTGGGTATGCAGGATCATATTGCTAAACCAATAGACCCTGAAAAGCTTAAGGAAAAACTGATTCGTTGGATTGAACCCCGGGTTATCTCCGGATATTCTTCCGACGCATTAAAAGATACGGATGGGATTGAGATCCCCTGTTATCTTCCCGGGGTTAATATCAATAAAGCGATGCATTCCCTGGGTGGAAATAGCAAGCTTTTGATGAAGCTGATGGCTCAGTATTGTAACGACTATCAGCAAGGTGTTGAACCGGCTCTTGAGCTGATGGCTACGGGGGACTGGGATACGCTTAAGCGCTGGCTGCATACTCTGAAAGGCACATCGGCAACGCTGGGTATGGAAGATGTTGCTCAACGCGTGGAAGAGATCGAGGGGATGTATTTTGACCATTTACTCCCCAGTAACGAAGACCTAAGGCCCTTAAATGAAGAGCTGCTCAGAGTTATTAACTCGGTATCAGATTGTATGCGCAGCAAAGCTCAGATGTTGGCTGAAGCCGATTCCGCTAGCGAAGATAACGGCAACTTTGCAGCCAGTCTGATGCCCTCTTTATCCCGTAAAGATAGCGATGAGCGCATTAAAGAGCTGATCCCTGCCATAGCCTCTCTTTTGGAGGAAGGTGATCCGGAGGTTTTGGATCTGTTACCTGAGCTGCTTGAACTTCTGCAGATGGATGATGACAAGATGTCCATTGCGATACAGATTATGGAGCATGCTGAAATTTATGAATTTGATGAGGCACTTAGTCTGTTGAACGGACTGGGTTACGAGTAGGTTTCTCTCATTTGAAGCGATAAGCGCTTTTACTGATCAGGAAGAATAAGACCCGATGCAAGAAATGCCAAACCTGAACATGGAACGTCCACGTATTCTGATTGTTGATGACTCACCATTAAATATCAGTGTGTTGGTTGGATTGCTGAAATCCGAATACAAAACTCTGGTGGCTAAAGATGGAGAGCAGGCTTTTAGTCGCGTATTTGGTGAGCAGCAGCCGGATCTGATTCTGCTGGATATTATGATGCCGGGTATCGATGGTTATGAAGTTTGTCGGCGACTAAAGCAGGATCCCAGATCAAAGCATATACCTATCATCTTTGTCAGTGCGATGAGCGCTGTCGGGGACGAGGAGAAAGGGCTTGCGTTAGGGGCCGTTGATTATATCAGCAAGCCCTTTAGTCCGCCGATTATTCTTGCACGGATTAAAACGCATCTAGCTCTGGCATTGCAGAAACGCGAGCTTGAGCGTGAGGTTCTTCACCGTACGGAAGAACTCGAAAAATCCCGTAAGGATCTGATTCGGCGTTTGGGTTTGGCTGCAGAATATAAGGATAATGAAACCGGGTTACATGTGCAGCGTATGGCAGAGTATGCTCGTCTTGTTGCATTGGAAATGGGCTTTTCTGCCGCAGATGCAGAAACCTTATCTGCTGCTGCGCCTATGCATGATATTGGTAAGCTGGGTATTCCGGACGCCATTCTCTGTAAACCTGCAAGTTTGACAGATGATGAATTTGAAACCATCAAGTCCCATCCTGAAATTGGTGCAAAGATTCTGGATAACCCGGACTCTGAATTGCTGAGTGTGGCCCGGGAAATCGCCTTATGTCACCATGAAAAATGGGATGGTACAGGTTATCCGAAAGGTTTGGCAGGTGAAGATATCCCCCTTGTGGCCCGAATAGCTTCCCTGGCGGACGTCTTTGATGCGCTGGTATCAGAGCGGCCTTATAAAGGGGTCTGGACGGTGGCTGATGCGGTATCCCTTTTTGAGGAACAAAAGGGTAAGCATTTTGACCCGAATGTTGTTGATGCCTTTAAGCGTGTTTTACCCCAAGTACTTAACGTAAAAGAACGCCTTAAAGAGTGCTGATCCAACCCTCTTTTTCTATAAGTAACTGCCCGACCAGTGATCTTCAAAAAGATCACTGGTTATGGGGGAGACCGGAATAACTTTCTCCTTCACCGGTTTCCTCCCACACTGCCTGTCTTCAGAATCTGCCATTTCTCGCTGATCTTCAAAAAAAAGGCGTACCTGCTGCCGGCTACTGTTCTCATATTTTACTTCGATCAGCTGATAGGGGCTTTGAGGAAATTTTGCCGTAAAAACATCTTTTACCCTGCGGGCCAGAGCCACCAGTTCAGGGTCCATACTGCCATACTCACGGGTATAGTGATCCTGAAACCAACTTTCGAAAGCCTCAGTTTCCAGCCATTTTCTGAAGGTTCGCAGATTTATATCTTTGACTGTTACGTCTGGCATCACCTTGTATCGCTGGTAGTTGTCCTGAAAAATCAGATCAAAGGCGGGCAGGCGGTGTTCACGATTCAGGCTGGGGCTCAATTCCAGAAACCGGAATTCTGAGTCCGGGCAGTGCTGCTGCATCAGTTGCTGAACTTTGTGTTTAACCTGCTCAGGATCAGGGGCCGGGTGCAGGTTTTCCGGTGTGATCTCCTGATATTTAATATTATTGATTGTCAGTCGATCATCTGTCGCAGAGCATAGGGTAACCGTGA
Organism: Oceanospirillum sp.; assembly: GCF_982874595.1. Lineage (NCBI taxonomy): Bacteria > Pseudomonadati > Pseudomonadota > Gammaproteobacteria > Oceanospirillales > Oceanospirillaceae > Oceanospirillum > Oceanospirillum sp. The sequence goes on from NZ_CEYNZH010000043.1 coordinate 22,797, forward strand.
AAAGGTTCAGATCAGTAATAAAACCGGATTGAGTCGGACGTATGACTCTGAGAACCCGATAGCCGCCGGGTAATCTTTTTAAGACCCGTTTGAAACGACGTTTGACCGACCAGATAAGCACCGGATTTTCCCCGCGGCTCATCTGAAGTAACGGGGCGATAAACAGATAATAGAGCCAAATGATGCCCATAATGGCATAGGCCAGCAGTGTTATCAGAAGATCTGTCAGTTTATCTTTCATGGCATCCATCCCTTGGATTCTGTATTCCGGTTGTAGCACGGCTGAGTCATTATCCTGCAAACTATGACCAAAATCTTTGCCGGAGTTGACATTTCTGGCATAAAAAACCACCCCGTGGGGTGGTTCAGCAAAAGGTTGGGCTTTAGGTTAGCTTTTAATTCTGCAACTGAGGCAGGTCTTTATACAGCTCCAGAGCTTCAGGATTTGCCAGGGCGTCGGTGTTCTTCACCGGGCGATTGTGCACGACGTTGCGTACTGCCAGTTCAACGATTTTACCGCTGATCGTTCGTGGAATATCACTGACTTCGATCACCTTGGCAGGGACATGGCGCGGCGTAGTATTGGCCCGAATGGTATCCTTAATCTCTTTCTCTATTTCTGGTGTTAACTCAAAGCCTTCCTTCATGCGGACAAAGAGCACCACACGAACATCGTCCTGCCAATCCTGACCGATACAGAGACTTTCCATCACCTGATCCACTTTTTCCACCTGACGGTAGATCTCGGCGGTGCCGATACGCACGCCGCCGGGGTTCAGAACCGCATCGGAGCGGCCATGGATAATCAGGCCATCATGTTCGGTGATCTCAGCGTAGTCGCCATGAGCCCAGACATTGTCGAAAGAGCCAAAGTAAGCATCGTGATACTTTTCGCCTTCCGGATCATTCCAGAAACCGATCGGCATGGACGGGAAGGGTTTGGTACATACCAGCTCACCTTTATCACCGCGAATCGCTTTGCCGTTATCGTCATAAATATCAACTGCCATCGCCAGACCACGGCATTGCAGTTCACCGGCATAAACCGGACGGATCGGGCAGCCAAGGGCAAAGCAGGAAACGATATCGGTGCCGCCAGAGATAGAGGACAGGCAGAGGTCTTCTTTGATATCACGATAGACATAATCAAAGCTTTCATGGGCCAGAGGCGAACCGGTAGAGAGTACCGCTTTAAGCTTCTCAAGGTTGTGGCTTTCACGGGGTTTTTCACCCACCTTCTCAAGGGCGGCAATATATTTGGCTGAGGTGCCGAAGATGCTGATGCCTTCTTCTTCGGCGATATTCCACAGCACATTCGGGCGCGGGTGGAATGGTGAACCATCGTAAAGCAGTACCGTGCAGCCCGTTGCCAGACCCGATACCAGCCAGTTCCACATCATCCAGCCACAGGTGGTGTAGTAGAAAAGCACATCGTCGCGCTTCACATCGGTATGCAGCAGATACTCTTTAAGGTGCTGGATCAGGGTACCGCCCACAGAGTGCACAATACACTTGGGCACACCCGTCGTACCGGAGGAGTACATAATGTAGAGCGGGTGATCAAAGGCAACCGGTTCAAACTCGATAGTCGTTGCGGAACTATCTGCAAAATCAGACAACAGGGTTGCTTTGCTTTTTGCCGGTTCGGTAAGCCCTGAAAGATCCGGGTTGTCATTAACAAACGGAATGACAACAACATGATCGATCTCAGGCAGGCGTTCCAGAATGCCGGACACTTTTTCCAGACTATCCAGGGTCTTGTTAGCGTAGAAATAGCCATCTGTTGTGAACAGCACTTTAGGTTTGATCTGACCAAAACGATCATAAACACCGTTGATGCCGAAATCCGGTGAGCAGGAGGACCAGACGGCGCCCAGAGAGGTGGTTGCCAGCATCGCGATCAGGGTTTCGGCACAGTTCGGTACAAAACCAGCAACACGGTCACCTTTCTCCACGCCCATTTTTTTCAGACCGGCAGCATACTGAGCGACCTGCTGATACAGCTCGTTATAGGTCAGGGCTTTGCGCTGGCCTTTTTCACCACGGAACACGATGGCGGTGCGGTCATCACGGAATTTGAGCAGGTTCTCAGCAAAGTTAATTTTGCTCTCCGGGAACCAGCGGGCACCGGGCATTTTCTCCGGGTTTTCCAGTACGGTTTCGCTTTTCTTATCCGCGATAACACCGGCGAAATCCCAGAGTTCAGACCAAAAATCTTCGGTTTGCTCGATACTCCATTCATACAGATCAGAGTAATCATTCAGTGAGAGTTTGTGGGCATCATTGACCTGTCGGATAAACTGATGCAGATTGCTGCTTTCGATGCGGTGGGAACTGGGTTGCCATAGGGGCGCACTCATGGATGTTTGCTCCTTCTTGCAGATCCTGAGATGTTTCTGCATCGCCCTGTTAAGGGGATGAGAAGACAGATCTGTGCTGTTGTTGTTCTTGTGGTCGGTGAACGGGCTCTGTTAACGGAACGTCGCTGTAACAAAAAATATTAAGCACAATTAGCTCACTCCAGGCATTTTAACGCCACTTTGCTATTTATACAGTCTTGCAAAGTGATGAGCTATCGCGGTGTTGGTACAGTTAAATTACCGTAATTTTGTTTGTCTTAATGTACTTTAAGTTGACGTTAACGTAAAGGTCATTATGTGCGTCCTGAGCGTACATTTATTGTGGAGTGTTGGGTATGAAATTCTTTGCTCACCGTGGTGCTCTGGCCGATGGCCCCGAGAATACGCTGATGGCTATTGATATGGCTTTGGCTGCTGGTGCAGAGGCGATCGAGATTGATGTGATTGAGCACCAGGGGCGCTTACTGGTGCACCATGACCTGAGTCTTGACCGAACGACGAATGGAAGTGGCCTTTTGGCGGATCACACTCTTGTGGGATTGCGCCAGTTGGATGCGGGGTTAGGGCAGAGAATCCCTTTTCTGGAAGAGGTTCTGCTGCTGGTCGGTGAGCGAGCCACGATTAACATTGAACTTAAAAGCAAGGCAACAGCCGGACCTTTGGCTGTGATACTGCATCAGAAGCCCTATGAATCGCTTAAAGGGAATATTCTGGTCTCATCATTTGATCATGTGGAGTTATTGCGCTTCCAGCAAAGCTGTCCTGATGTGGCTCTTGGTATGTTGCTTTATGGGGCCGTTCTCTCATTGCCTGCGGTGATGGGACCTCTCAAACTCAGTTCCCTGCATCTGAGTGATGAGTTTATCGATCACGGCCTGATACGTGAGGCGAAAACGCTTGGGCTGGCAGTCTATATCTATACCGTTAATCAATTATCCCAGGTGAAAGCTCTGAACGAGTTAGGCATTGATGGTGTCTTTACCGACTACTCAAGTCTTTGGCAGGATTGGCGGGAAATAAACTGCTTGCCAGAGGGGTAAGTTTTGGTAATAGTAGATCTTCAACTCTAAAGGATCACTTATGTTTTTTAATCGTCGACCATTGATTATTCCTGCCTGCTGGCGTGTCAATCGTAGTGCAGCTGCCATGTTATTCCCGGCAGCTGTATCCGTTAGTCGACGACGTTGATTCTGTTTCTGTTGTTTAGAAAAGGTCGCTTCGTCAGCGGCCTTTTTTTATGGCCGCTGTTTTTGGTCTGTGAATTAAACCCTTAAGGGTAAAAGACGCCATCACAAGGAAATTAGTTATGTCGATACCGGTTGCTTATGCGCTTGCGGTTATTATCTGGTCTACAACACCTTTAGCGATTGTCACCAGTGGTGATAGTTTGCCACCCATGGCCGCGGCTGCATCACGTATGGCACTGGCGGCACTTGTTGGTTTGCCACTGCTCAGGGTGTTGGGGCTGAATCTTCCGCTCAACCGACAAGCGTTCAAGTCTTATCTGACCGCCGTTATCGGTATTTTTGGAGCGATGGGGGTCACCTATGTGGCTGCTCAGTGGATCCCATCGGGATTGATCTCGGTATTGTTTGGTTTTACCACCATCATGACAGGTGTACTAAGTCATTTTCTGGTGCCGGACAGCCCTATGACGGGTAAGCAGTGGTTGGCTTGTGGCCTGGGTATTATCGGTTTAGGGGTTGTCTTTAGTGATAATCTGGTGGTAACCGGTCAGGGTGTCATTGGTGTTTTATTGGCGCTATTGGCGGTTTTCTTTTTCAGCAGCAGTAACGTGCTGATGAAGCGTAATGGTGCCGGCCTGCATCCGTTGCAGCAAACTGTGGGAGCTTTGTGGTGTTCGCTGCCTTTTTATACGCTTGCTTGGTTTGCTACTGGAACTGAGGTTGTCCTCGAAGATATCAGTATGCTGAGTGTGTTGTCTGTGGTTTATCTGGCGACCTTGGGTTCTTTGGTCGGCTTTATGGCGTATTTTCACCTGATCGCGAATCTGCCACCAGCCTATGTTGCACTGATCACCCTGATCACCCCGGTGATTGCGCTCTTTCTGGGCAGTCAGCTGCACGATGAGCCCGTGACAATAGAGATGCTGTCAGGCGCAGGCGTGATTCTGTTAAGCCTTTTGCTCTTCCTGAGCGATAACTTTATTCGTCTTTGGCAGGAGAAAAAGCGGATGTCAGCGTATAAGGATGAGAAGCGTCCTTCCGGACGCAGCGCCTGAATCAGAGAAAAGTCTGGGAGAAGGGTAGGTGCTTGGGGCTAGACCGGTTCGGATTCCGCTATCAGATACCGCTCTGCGAATTCGTCGAGCGGTAACGGACGGCTGAAGAAGAAACCCTGGAATTCATCAATACCCAGCTCCTGCAGCATGCGGATCTGAACTTCGTTCTCGACACCTTCAGCGTTTACCCATAGTCCAAGGCCGTGTCCCAGCTCAATTACTGTGCGGATAATGGCCCTGTCCTGTGGGTCTTCGTGCATGTCCATAACAAAGCTTCGGTCGATTTTCAGCTTGTCGACCGGCAGTTCTTTCAGGTAACTCAATGAAGAGTAGCCGGTACCAAAATCATCCAGAGCAACCTTTACACCCAGCTGACGAATAAGATTCAGGGTATTGCGAACATTTTCAAGGCTGGTGATCATGTTCTCTTCAGTGATCTCAATACAGAGGGTGTTGGGTGGAATTTCTGTTTGTTTGATCACCTTATGCACGTATTCAGCGAAATCCCGCTGATTAAGGCGGTGTGCAGAGATATTCACGGACAGTGAGGGCAGAGATTTGCCCTGATGTTGCCAGGTGCTAAGCTGGCGCGCAGCCTGCAGCAGAACCCAGTCATCAACCTTGCTGATCAGTCCGGTCTTCTCTGCGACTGGAATAAACTCAAACGGTGGGACCAGACCTTTTTCAGGATGTTGCCAACGGATCAGGACTTCAGCACCAATCAACTCTTTAGAGTCGGACTTCAGCAGGGGTTGATAGTAGAGGCAGAGCTCATCTTTCAGCAGTGCTTCGGAGAGCTCTTTCTCAACTTCCTGCTCTTTCAATACGGCCAGTTGCATCTCAATGGCGAAGAAGGTATAGCGGTCACGTCCGGCGGATTTCGAACGGTACAGGGCAAGATCTGCGTAGCGGAACAGCTGTTGCTGAACATCACCTTCCTGAATAACATCTTTGGCTTCCGGATAGAGGGCGATACCGGCACTTACCGTGCAGCGGATTTCACTGTTACCAAATTCAACCGGTTCAGAAAGAATCGCAATCAACTCACGTAACTGGCTGCCAATAAGCTCCCGGTCTGCAATATTGCTGAGCACGATGGCAAATTCATCACCGCCTAATCGGAAAATCTGAGCTCGATTACCAAAAAAATCCTGCAGGCGGTGAGCGGTCTTAATTAAGAGCATGTCACCGGTGACATGCCCCTGAGTGTCATTGATATCTTTGAAGTTATCCAGATCAAGAACAATCAGAGCCAGAGAGGAGAGTTCGCCATCGTCAACATCAGCAACCAGATTGCCCAGCTCGTTATGGAAGCTGACACGATTTGGCAGAGTGGTCAGATTGTCAAAATGTGCCAGATGCTGAATGCGCTCCTGAGCACGCTTCTGGTCGGTAATATCCATCACCGAGCCTTCGATATGCTCAGGCATGTTATCCGTGGCCGGAACCAGTCGGTTGCTGACGGTGGCCCAGCGTTTGATACCGGCACGGGTATAGATCTCGACCTCATTCAGGGTAAAGAAGCCCTCTTTACGCAGACGCTTCATCGCCTTTAGCCATTCGTGCGGGCGGACATAAACCTGCTTGCCGATATGTTGAATGGCATCAATACACTCGTCGGGAGAGCTATAGCCCAGAATGCGGGCAAGGGCGGGATTCACGTTCAGGTAGCGACCTTCCAGAGTGCTCTGGTGGAGACCTGTCATGGAATTCTCAAAGATGCTCCGGAATTTATCTTCAGCGGTGATCAGTGCGGATTCTGCGGCTTTGTGAGCGCTGATGTCATATACCGTGCCAACCACAGATTCCGTGATACCCTGCGGGTTTTTCAGAGCCCGGCCATTAAGACGAATCCAGACAAGAGAGCCATCGATACGCTTCATCTGAAGCTCCATACCCCTGACTTCCCCGAACTGATCCAGTTGCCAAAGGAATTCTTCACGATCCGATTCAGCGTTGTAGAGATCACGGGACAGGTGCTCAATGGCACCGATCATATGGGATGCGTTTCGGTAGCCAAAGGTGTCCGCCAGCGCCTGGTTCGCATAAACCAGTTTTCCGTTGCGGTTCGTTTTGTAGATACCGTCAACAGAGTTCTCGAGAATAGCCCTGGATTGCTCCCGATCGGTTTGATTAAACGCCTGAATAAGAAAGCCATCGTCTTCAATCGCGATGACCTGCCAGCGGTAACTATCTGAATCGTTGTAGCGAATATCATCGGAATCACCCAGCAGATGAGGGCCATCATCCAGAAATTTCTGGAAAAGTTCTTCAGGGATAAGTTGGCTGCAATCTGTAAAACCAAACTTCAGCGTCAGTTCTGAAGCAGATCGGTTAGACGTCAGGCATTCTCCTCTTTTTGAGACCAGCACAACAGGCGTTGGCAGATCATAAAAGTGTTGAATAAGAGATTGCGAGTCCATAAATACCGAGATTACCTGGTTACAGAGCCCTCAGTAGGGCTGACATTTTCGAGAGATAAGAAGTGTATCATTTTAAAATAACTATGTAACTTTAGGTAATTGACTGTTTTGTAACATTAAAATGGGAGTTAAATTTCTGGCGTAACGATTCTGGCTTAAGCTGGGGCACAAAAAAGGGAGGCTCAACACCTCCCGAATATAGGTACTTCAGAGCACAGAGTAGAAGTCACTATTAATGGTGAAGTGGCCCGTATTAGTCTGCGAGAGCATACAAACCAATACCGGGCCAATCGTCAGGATGACATCGCTAAACCCACCCGTGAACGATTCGTGCTGCCAATAGCCTGGGTAATAAAGTTACCGGTTGCTACCAGCTTGTTCAGGTCGATACCGGTTTCGATACCCAGTCCCTGAAGCATATAAACTACATCTTCGGTGGCGACGTTACCGGAAGCGCCTTTGGCATATGGGCAGCCACCCAGACCACCCACGGAACTGTCGACCACGGCAACACCTTCTTCCAGCACGGCGTAGATATTTGCCAGCGCCTGACCGTAGGTGTCGTGGAAGTGTGCCGCCAGTTTCTCAACCGGCACCACTTTGGCCACTTCGCGGATCATCGCCTTGGCTTTGTGTGGCGTACCCACGCCGACCGTGTCGCCCAGGGAGATCTCGTAACAGCCCATGTCGTAAAGCGCTTTGGCCACTTCAGCAACCTTTTCCGGCGCAATCTCTCCGTCATAAGGGCAGCCCAGTACGCAGGAGACATAGCCGCGAACCTTAATGTTGTTGGCTTTCGCCAGTTCCATAACCGGTGCAAAGCGTTCCAGACTCTCTGCGATAGAGCAGTTGATGTTCTTTTGCGAGAAGGCTTCAGAAGCGGCACCAAAAACGGCAACTTCTTCCACGCCCGCTGCAAGGGCTGTTTCCAGCCCTTTCACATTCGGAGTCAGCGCGGCGTAGGTAACCCCCGGTTTACGCTCAACAGCGGTCATAATCTCCTTCGCATCACCCATCTGAGGTACCCACTTAGGGGAGACAAAGCTGGCAGATTCGATATAACGCACACCGGCATCGGCCAGTTTGTCGA
>NZ_CEYNZH010000044.1:0-30736 GCF_982874595.1 Oceanospirillum sp.
AAACAGTACCAGCATCAGGGCAAAGTAGACGCTGGAGAAAGCGACCGCGTAGACCGCAGGCCAGGCGGCAAACAGCGCGCCACCGGCGGTAATAAACCACACCTGATTGCCATCCCAGTGGGGGCCGACGGTGTTGATGATGATACGGCGCTCCGTATCATTTTTGCCGAGGAAGGGCAGCAGAATACCGGCTCCCATATCAAAACCGTCGGTGATCATAAAGCCGACCAGCAGGACGCCAACCAGCACCCACCAGACCAGTTTCAGGGTTTCGTAGTCCAGAATCATGCCGCACCTCCAGCGATTTCAGGCTTGTCGGTAGTGTGGTGATCGTCGCTCTTCTCAAAGTGATAACGACCGGTATGCAGGGCGCTTGGGCCGAGACGGGCGTATTTCACCATCAGGAAGACTTCAATCACCAGCAACAGGGTATAGAAGGCAACAATGGCACCGATACTGGTGTAAAGGCTGCTGGCTTCCAGAGTTGAGGTACTCAGATGGGTTGGCAGAATCTCACCAATGGACCAGGGTTGGCGACCGTATTCAGCAACCACCCAGCCGGTTTCTGCGGCGATCCAGGGTAATGGCAGAGACCAGGTAACCAGTTTCAGGAAGCGGCGTTTGCTCTCCAGTCGACGGGTGGCGTTAAAGTAGAAGGCCAGTGCGAAGATCAGCAGCATGGCGAAACCACAGGCCACCATAACGCGGAAGCTCCAGAACAGAGGCGCAACGTTTGGAATAGTGTCGTGTGCCGCAGCCTGAATCTGTTCTTCAGTCGCGTCGACCACATTTTCGGTATAGCGCTTCAGCAGCAGGCCGTATCCCAGATCCTGTTTTACCTCTTCAAACGCAGCGATGGTGGCATCATCGGTCTGGCCAGCGCGAAGCTTGGTCAGCAGGCCGTAGGCAATCATACCGTTACGGATGCGCACCTCATGCTCTTTGATCAGATCTTTAATGCCGGTGACCTCTTCATCCAATGAGCGGGTAGCAATCAGGCCGAGGGCATAAGGAATCTTAATGGCGTAATCCGTGGTTTGGGTTTCCTGATTCGGAATACCAAACAGGGTGAACGATGCCGGAGCGGGATGGGTGTGCCATTCTGCTTCAATCGCTGCCAGCTTGGTTTTCTGCACATCACCCAGTTCATAACCGGATTCGTCACCCAGAATGATGACCGACAGAATAGAAGCCAGACCAAAGGCTGAGGCGATGGCAAATGAGCGTCGGGCGAAAGGCAGATCCTGTTTTTTCAGCAGGTAGTAAGCGCTGATGCTAAGTACAAACATGGAGCCTGTGACGTAACCCGCTGCTACGGTATGCACAAATTTAACCTGAGCGACCGGGTTAAACACCAGATCGGCAAAGCTGGTCATCTCCATACGCATGGTTTCGTAGCTGAACTCAGCACCCACCGGGTTTTGCATCCAGCCGTTGGCGATCAGAATCCAGAGCGCGGACAGGTTAGAACCCAGTGCCATCAGGAAGGTGACCATCAGGTGGCGTCGGGGCGACAAGCGGTCCCAGCCAAAGAAGAACAGGCCGATAAAGGTGGACTCCAGGAAGAAGGCCATAAGCCCTTCAATGGCCAGAGGTGCACCAAAAATATCCCCCACGTAATGGGAGTAGTAGGCCCAGTTGGTCCCAAACTGGAACTCCATGGTGAGACCTGTGGTCACCCCAAGCGCAAAGTTAATCCCGAAGAGCTTGCCCCAGAACTGAGTCATGTCTTTGTAGACCTGTTTACGGGTCATGACATAGACCGACTCCATGATGACCAGCAAAAAGGCCAGACCTAGCGTCAGGGGGACAAAAATAAAGTGATACAGCGCGGTAATCGCGAACTGTAACCGGGACAGATCAACAACTTCTTCTGTAATCATGGCGTTTCCCGTGTAGTCATAGGTGCAGTAGCAGAGTTAAGGGCTGAGTTAGCTGCACGATTCGAATCTGTCTCAGTGGCGTTTGTATCTGCGGATAACCCGGTTGAGTTGGCCGCTGATGCATCCGGATTCAGGGTATCTGAGACAGGCAGTTGAGAATTAAGCAGGCGTGTGCTGACGTCACTGTCATTAACAACAGTGGCGGAAGGAACGATAAAGTTAACGATGCCATACAGCAGCACCAGCTTTATCAATAGTACGATACTGAGTTCTCGTACCAGTTTTTGTCTGGCAAACAAAGAACCTTTCCAGAACTGACTGAAAGTCTGCTTTGTTTGCCCGAACGGCGTATTCCGTTGCATAGCGTTCTGATCCTGCAGTGACGGTTGGCGGTTTTTGCCCACCGGATCTAAATCATCAAACAGTTATTAGCGCGCCTGATATCAGACGGTTTGATTAGCTTATAGCAAGGTGTATGCCCGTTTTTTGATTTTGTAACCCATTGAAAATAAGGGTTTTTTGTTTTTCTTGGGCTGTTGTTTATTATTCTTATTGTCAAAAATGACAAAACCGGGTCGGTAGAGTCATAATTGACAGCAGTAAAAGGAGCGCTGGAAGCGTTTGCAAAGCGGATCTGGCTTTTTGGGGCGACCGGTTATCTGATCAGAATGCTTGAATCATCATCTCAGGACTTGTTATGACATCATCGGAAAAACATCTGATTCCACAGGCCGAAATATCAGGCTCAGATCAATCTCATCTGCCATCACCAGAGTTGGTATCGATGCTGCAAAGCTACCCCGATCCCGCGGTACTCTTGTCGGCAGACTATGAAATTCTTTCAGCGAACGCAGCATACCGCCAGAGCTATGGTGCTGTCAGTGCGACAAAACGTCACTGCTATGAGGTTTCGCATCACTATGATCGCCCTTGTGATCAGATGGGTGAATCCTGTCCCATGCTGCAGTGTATGCAGAGCAATAAGGCGCAAAGAGTCTTCCACCTGCATCACACCCCTCAGGGGGAGGAGCATGTTGATGTAGAGCTCTACCCGGTAGAGGCTGAAGATGGTCAACCCCGGTATTTTCTGGAGGTGATGCGCTACAGTAAGCTGGCAAGCCCAAGAGCTGGTGACAGCGGCCTGATTGGGCGCTCTCCGGCCTTTATGGCATCCATGGCGCTGATTGAGCGAGTTGCCCCCAGTGAGACCACGGTGCTTCTGTTAGGGGAGTCCGGTACCGGTAAGGAGCTGATGGCGCAGGCCGTTCACCGGGGTAGCCTGAGAAATCAGGGGGCTTTTGTGCCGGTAGAGTGTTCGGGGCTGACCGAAACCCTGTTCGAGAGTGAGCTGTTTGGCCATGAAAAGGGGGCTTTCACCGGTGCGCACAGCCGCAAAACCGGTTTGGTCGAGGCGGCAAAAGGCGGTACGTTGTTTCTGGATGAAGTGGGGGATATTCCACTCTCGCTGCAGGTAAAACTGCTGCGACTTCTGGAGACAGGAACCTATCGCCGGGTCGGGGGCGTTGAGCCTTTAAAAGCAGATTTTCGTCTTGTCTGTGCCACGCATCGTAATCTGGAACAGCAGGTAGCCGATGGCGAGTTCCGTATGGATCTTTATTACCGCATCAACGCTTTTCCGGTCGTTCTTCCTTCGTTGCGGGAAAGAGTTACCGATATTCCTTTGTTGGTGGAAAGCCTGCTTCCGAAGTTTGCAAATGGGCGTGACATTAAGGTGGCTAAGGAGGCTTTGGTTTTGCTTCAGGCTTATACCTTTCCCGGTAATATCCGTGAGTTGAGAAATATCCTGGAGCGCGCCTGCCTTCTGGTGGATGACCACTGGATTGAGCCTCAGCATCTGCCATCGGCCTGTCACCAGCAAGGAGGGGGCGGTCTGGCAGGAAGTACCTCGCCAACTGGGGGCTCAGATAGTGGTAATGGTTTTATACAGCAGCAGATTGTTGGTCTTGAACAGCTGGAAAGCGGATATCTGAGCTGGGCACTACAGCAACTGAACGGCGATAAGGCGCTGCTGGCACACAAGATGGGGATTAGTGAACGTACCCTTTACCGTAAGCTCAAGCCAGTTTGATTGCCGGGCTTTATCGTAGACGGGTTTAGGCCATGCCCAGCAGACGCATGCCCATGATGGTGATCAGGGTCAGCGACACCACGATCAGGATCAGTTTCTGCATAAAGGGGTTGTTGCCCATGGTTTTCTCCGTTGGTTAATGCTTACTTTGCAGGCGCTATTCTAGCGATACCGATTGCTTAAACAAGAACAGCTGCCTTTAGACAAGAACAGCTCCTTGAGGGGGAGCTGTTCTTTTTTATTCTCTCGTGCAAGACAGTGACCCAGTCGGATTAGCCACTGGCTATTTTCATCAGGGTTCCAACACAAAGAATCAGGCCGATAACGACCAGTAGAGTACTGCGGTTGATCGTGGATTTGTCTTCAGACATGGTGTCCTCCTGACCTTAAGGTCTGTGGTTTTATTATTGTTATGATCCGACAGGGTTAGTGCTCAGATAATGGGATGTTTTGAGCACCTTTCCGCAACTTGGTTTTTTTAGCGCTATCTCTGCAAAACTTAGCAAAGACCATGACTGACAGCCAGTGACCTGAGACAAGATCTGATCTTCTTGAATGATTGTCTTCTGAGGAAAGGTCGGGCTCTTTAAAGGCAAAATAAGATGCTATTCAAAAGACTTTTTGCTGGCGTGCCGTTTTTGGCTAACAGGATTGTTACGACTAATTTTTGTCCGGCAATGACCTGTCGGTCTTGGTAGAATAGTTAGTTCCCTATTACGCCTTGCCGTTCCTTTCGGATAACTCTCTGTTAAGCGGGCGTGGCCTGATTTCTTCTGAAAAATCTTTCTGAGCAATCGTTTTCTGAATAAAAGGTTTTCTATGATCCCGGAATCCCGAGAGGGGGCTGACGCCTCTTCATTTAAACCCGCTTTTGCGGAATTTGTTGCACTATTGGCTCTACTGATGTCCATGGTCGCGTTGGCGATTGATGCGGTTCTGCCCGCCATGAGTGTCATTGGTCAGGATTTCTCTGTGGTACACCCGGAAGATCTGCAGTGGATTGTCGGTGCATTGTTCGCGGGTCTGGCATTTGGTCAGATTCTTTATGGGCCACTGTCTGACAGTTTTGGCCGTAAGCCCGCTATCTATCTTGGGTTGGCTATTTTTCTGGTGGGCTCTCTGGTATCTGCTTTTGCTCAGACCTATGAGGTGATGCTGGTTGGCCGTTTTATTCAGGGAATCGGTGCATCCGGACCTAAAGTGGTGGCCGTTGCGTTGGTGCGAGATCGTTACGAAGGCCGCGCTATGGCGCGTGTGATGTCTTTTGTGATGGCGGTCTTTATTATTATGCCTGCCATCGCTCCCAGTATTGGGGCCGGTGTACTGATGATTGCAGACTGGCGCGGCATTTATGAGTTCTTTGTTTTGCTCTCGCTGGTTGCTCTGATCTGGTTTGCGATCCGTCAACCGGAGACGCTGCTCAAAGAGCGTCGTATTCCGCTCTCCTTTGGTAATGGGTGGCACAACACCAAAGAGACGATGACTCATAAGGTCACTCTGGGTTATATCATAGGAGCAGGCCTGATCTTTGGGGCATTTGTGTCTTACCTGTCCACAGCCCAGCTGTTGTTTAAAGAGATCTTTCAGATTGATAAGGCTTTTCCACTCTATTTTGCTGTGCTGGCTTTATCGGTGGGTGTGGCTTCCTTTATGAACGGTCGTCTGGTGATGCGCTACGGCATGAAACTGCTGGCAAATCGTGCTCTGATGACAATGTTCTGTGCTTCTGTGATATTTCTGGCTTTGCTGGCATTACAGGATGGTTATGCGCCGATCTGGCTCTTTATGGTGTTTGGCGCGATCGTTTTCGGCTGTATCGGTTTGCTGTTTGGTAATATGAATGCCCTTGCGATGGAGCCCTTAGGCCATATTGCCGGTGTGGCCTCTTCGGTGATTGGCTCAGCGACAACGTTTATCTCCATGATTGTGGGGATGGCCTTTGGGCAAACTTACAATGGCACCCTGTATCCGCTTTTTATCGCGTTTGCTCTGCTCTCTTTGGTGTGTTGGCTGGTTACATGCAACATTCAGCATGAGGCTCCTGCTAAAGTGAAGGCCTGATAACCGATAGGTTTGTTTTCGGTACACCTCTGGCCCGACCCGGTAACGTAAAAAAGCCGATACCTGCTAACAGAGCTTGTAAGCGGGTTTCGGCTTTTTATGATGGCAGGCGATTGATCGCCAAGGTCAGACTGGCCGGAGGCTCAGTCTTTCTTTTTCTTCTTTTTCAGACTCTTCAGCATCTTAACGCCCTTCTTACGCTGGTTGTATGCCAGGGCGATCTCTTGCTTTAGTTGTCGGCTCTGATCAAAGTCGTTACAGGTTTCATACTCTTCTTTCAGTTTTTTCTCGTGCTTGCGCAGCTTTTTGATCACCTTCTTAAGGTATTCTTTTTTCTCTTTACGCTTTTGTTCATCGGAGCGGATAAAGGCTTCGGCTTTCCTGATCAGTTTGCTGATATTCATGAGGCGCTACTCCTGTCCCTTTGAGCGGATTGTTGTTCCTGAACCATTTCGGTCAGTTCTTCGTCATTCAAAGAGAGACTTTGTTCAATATTTTTTGTCTTCAGGTCACTGGCTGAGAAGAGGACTTCGCCCATCATAACCAGCTTTCGGGTGACATCCGAGGCATAACCGCTGTCATTCATCAGTGAGACTGACATAGGGCCAGTGATCAGTTTTTGGCGTATCAGGCTACTGAGGCTATGGTTGAGGTTGTTATCGTACTCTTCCATGTCCATTCGAAGGCGATCCAGTGACAGAATAATGACGGAGTCATTTTTATTATCCTGCCGCACCTGGTTCAGCTCGCGTAAAACCGAGGCTAACCGCATCCGCAGCGTGTTGTATTCGTGCTGAATGTAGGGGTTATCGGCGATAAAGTAGCGCGACAGGTTTTTCTGCAGGTGTTTGGTATCTTTGATCGCTTCAACAATATCCCGGCCAGCGGCTCTTAGTCGGAAAAGTTCTTCTACCTGATCAGCGGACATTTCACCCTGGTAGGCACTACTGAAATCAACAATATCGGCATAGAGGGATTTCACGGATTCCACGTATTCCTGATCAATATTGGTAGGAATGACAGTGCGTGCTTTGAAAATAACCTCTTCCAGAGGCTGGTCGCCGTGGATATCGTCCAGTTTCAGGCTCAGGCCACCAGCGATGATCGCAGCAGCGTTATCGTACAGGTGCAGGGTTTCCTGGCGAACAGCGGCAAGGGTCGCTTCCGGTAAGTCTGAGGCCGCTTCGTTGAGATATTTGGGGGCAGAGCGACGGCCGGTTTCTTTGGCTTTAAGGGTACGCTCCAGAAAGCGTACCATCGCCGGAATCACCGGCAACATCAGGATGACACCTATGCTGTTGAAGATCGTATGGAAGACCGCCAGCTTCAGAGTGTAGTTGTCTGCCGCAATGCCGACAAAGCTGCTGATACTGTCTACTGCCAGTGTGAGCTGGTAGATAAAGAGTATGGCGACAAAGCCTGTGACCGCATTAAAAATCAGGTGAGCGACGGCCAGACGTCGGCCTTCTACGTTGGCGCTCAGAGAGCCGATAATGGCGGTAATGGTGGTGCCGATATTCGCACCAATGGCCAGTGCCAGGGCGTTCTCGTAGGTGATCTGTTGCGCTGAGAGTGCCGTGATAATCAGCACCAGCGTGGCGTGACTGGACTGCATCACCACGGTGGCAAACAGGCCGATCAGGGTAAACAGAAAAACCCCGGCGTAGCCTTCAACGGCATAGGCGGTCAGATCAATCGTATCTTTGAAGGCTTCAAAGCCCTCTTTCATATAGTGAATTCCCAGAAAGAGAAAGCCCAAACCCGCCAGCACGTAGCCCATGCCTTTCAGTTCTTTGCTTTTCTGGAAAATCAGCAGAATACCAAATACCAGCATCGGCATGGCATAAGCTGAAATCTTAACCTTAAGGCCGAGGCCTGCAACCAACCAGGCGCCTGTTGTGGTCCCCAGATTGGCACCAAAAATAATGCCGACACCAGCCGTGAGGGAAATCAGCCCGGCAGAGAGAAAGGAGATGGTGATGACAGACACCAGCGAGCTGGATTGCATGAGTGTTGTTGAGACCACACCAAAACTGAGACTTTTCCCGATGGTATTTGTGGTCTTTTTCAGCAGTTTTTCCAGCAAGCCGCCGGTAAAGGCTTTAAAGCCTTCTTCCAGTGAGAGCATACCGAACAGAAAGACCGCAACGCCTGCGGCGATCTCTTTAAAATCAGGGCTAATCCAGAAGCCATAGCCAAGTACCAGAAAGATAGTTGGCAGAAGCAGTTTTCGTAACATAAGAAGCGCTATCCTTGCATGCTAAGTCCGTCAGAGCGTTAACACTTTGATATCTGTATTAATTATTAAAAAGCCTGCAAAACGTAGGGTGAAACAGAACTGTAACCTGCTGTTCATAGAAGGCAAGCATTACTCAGCATAGATAGGTTTTTTCTTTTGTAACAGTGAAGATGCAAACCGAATATAAGTCTTACACAAATAGACTGGAAGGCTACTGGTAGCAATGTTATTTCTAGTGTGCTGGTCTCAAATGAAACTAAAACAACAAGGCTGGCTTATTAACGCGTTTGAGAGTCTATAATTTGTTTTGTGGCGCATATGCCTTATAAGGGTGAGACGGGTCTGAGCCTATAGCTTAAGGCTGGTATCTGCCCTGACGTGTCTGTTGCTAAAATTCCGGGTTTAAGTGAGTCAGTTCTGAAAAGACCTGGACTGCTGGAGCGATACGGTTGAATTATTGGTTGCAGCATTATGGATCAAGGGTATTGATATGATGGAATCTGACAGTTACACAAGAGAGGTCCCCGAGCAGGAAGCCTCCAGCTGTCCGGATCATGAACGGGTGTCTGTTACCGTTGAGCAGCAGGATAAAATTCTGGCTTTTCAGCAGTCGGTCTTTAATGATGTGATGACCAATCAGCCCGGGCAGCAGGTGCTGGATCATCTGTGCCACTTGGCGGAGCAGTTGCTGCCAAATTCTGTTGCATCTCTGATGATACTGGATGATGAGTCATCCACGCTTAATGTGCTTTCAGCGCCCAGTGTACCTAAAGATGGGCATCAGGCGTTAAGTGGTCTGAGGCCGGGGCCGGGTGGTGGCTCCTGCGGTAATGCTGTGCTCAGAAATGAACCGGTTTTTGTCCGGGATACCTTTACCGATGAGCGTTGGCAGGATCTGCGTGAGCTTGCCTACGATTTTAATCTTTGTGCCTGTTGGTCTCTGCCTGTTCGTAACAGTAACGGTGAGCCTATTGGTAGTTTTGCTCTTTCTTCCTTTGAACATCGCCTACCCTCCGCCTTTCATCAGCGAATCCTTCAGGTTGGTGCCGATATGGCGGGTCTGGTGCTGGTGCGTCAGAAGCAGGAAGAGGAGTTGGCCCGACAAAATACCCGTTTGCAGCTGCTTGGACGTGCAATCGAGAGTGCCTCGGAAGGTGTGATTATTACGGGTGCAGATAACCGTATTATCGAAACCAACCCCTTTTTCAGCCAGGTGACGGGCTACACGCACGAAGAAGTTGTCGGTCGCAACCCCAGCTTTTTCTCCTCTGGCACCCATGATAAAGCCTTCTATAGTGCGATGTGGCAGGAGTTGATGGCTGAAGGTCGCTGGTCAGGTGAGGTGATCAATCAGCGTAAAGATGGTTCCCTGTGGCCGCAATGGTTGAGCCTGAGTGTGTTACGTGATGATGAGGGCGTTGTGCAGAATTATGTCGGTGTTTTCACGGATCTTTCAGAGATAAAGCGTGAACGTGACCGTCATGTCGCTGCTTTGAAGACGGATACCCTGACGGGACTGCCTAACAAAAGTCAGCTGCAGGAAGCCCTTGATCGTTGCGAGGGTGACAGTGCGCTTCTGGTACTGAATGTTAATAACTTTAGCCTGATTAATTCTGCTTACGGTCTCGATTTTGCTGATCGCCTGCTGTCCGCCATTACCCGGCGTTTAACGAAAGTGCTGGAGGGTGCCCGCATTTACCGCCTGAACGCCGATGAGTTTGCGGTTCACTATGAGAAAAATACTTTTCTGAAAGCAGTCTTTAACAAGATTCGCGATAGTTTCTTTTTGCGTCAGATTCAGGTCGGGGGGCTGAGTTTTAACATCAGCTTCTCTTATGGCGGGGCTGTGGGTAGCGATGATCTGATCCGTAAGGCGCTGATGGCGCTGAAAAAAGCTAAGCAGGGAGGTCGCGGGCGCTTCTACCTGTATGCGGATCAGAAGGATGAGCTGGAACAGAATCAGCGTTTGGAATATATGCGCTGGAACGCTCTGTTGCACCGTGCTCTGACCGAAGATTGCCTGGTGCCCTATTTTCAGGGGATTCGGGATAACGAAACCGGCAGGATTAACTACTACGAATGCCTGATCCGTATGAGCATCGATGGGCAGGTGTACGGTCCGTATCAGTTTCTTCAGCCCGCTAAGCTATCCGGGCTTCTGCCGGTGATCACCCGCACGGTAATTGATAAGAGTTGTCGGGTGATGAGTGGTAACCACTGTGATTTTGCCATCAATGTCACCGAGGATGACCTAAGTCATCACTATCTGGAGGAGTATCTGGAGCAGAAATGTATCCAGTACAATATACATCCTTCCCGTATTACTCTGGAGATTCTGGAAGGTGTCAGTGCGGATGGTAAGAAGAACCATATCAAGCAACTGGCCTCGCTGAAGGCGAAAGGTTTCCGTTTGGCGATTGACGATTTCGGAACCGAATACTCCAATTTTGAGCGGATTCTCGAATTGGATGTGGATATGATTAAGATTGATGCTAAATATATTAAGTCTATCGATACTGATCAGACCAGTTATGAGATCACCCGTGCGATCGTCTTCTTTGCCCGTAACGCGGGTATTCCTGTGGTTGCGGAATTTGTTCATTCTGAGTCGGTGCAGCAAGTGGTGGAAGCGCTAGGCATTCGCTTTTCCCAGGGCTACCTGTTCAGTGAGCCTGCGGCAACGATCCAAAGCTGACCTGTAACCATTCAGGGGCAGGTGACCAGCTGCCCTGTCAGGTTTGTTCTTTGTAGGTTAGCTCCAGAGTGCGATCGGCAATGCGTTCTGCATCTTCATCCTGATGGGTTACCAGGATCAGTGTCTTTTTCATATCTCTTGCCGTTGTTGCCGTCCAGATGGCAGCCTTGTGGCGTGTGTGTTGATCCAGTTCGGCGAAAGGTTCATCCAGCAGGACTAAGGGTTCCGGTCTTAGCAATGTTCGAATTAAACCGATACGCTGGCGCTGTCCGCCGGACAATTCTGTCGGAAACTTATCCAGCTGGTCCGCGACATCCAAAGCTTCTGCCGCTTCCTCAAGCTGTTCCCGGGTGGGAGGCATCGTAAAACCCAGTTGCAGGTTGGTCATGACACTCAGGTGTTCAAACAGATTATGCTCCTGAAACAGCATACTGATCGGGCGGCGTTGCGCTGGTAGACTGAGCAGGTCTTCACCGTTCCACAGACCCCGCCCGCTTCTGGCGCGTTCAAAACCCGCCAGCGTATGCAGCAAGGTACTTTTGCCCACACCACTTCTGCCCTGAATGGCCAGGCACTCCTCAGCGGCCAGCTGCAGATCATAGTGGAGCCTGTAGCCATCCAACACCACTTCCAGTTGATCGACAATCAGGCCGTTGTGAACTGCACCCTGATCGGTTGCGGTGCTCGTTCCTACGAGTTTTATGCTCTCAGTCATAGATATTTTTCCGATGGTTCAGGCTGATCCGTCCGTTGGTGTTGCTGAGGACGCTTGCCTCGGCTCTGATGGCGTTCAAAGAAAAAGACCAGCAAAGCGCAGATCGTCAATAGAAATAGTGAGGCCAAAGCGGCTTCAGCCATACGGTAACTACTGGCGTAACCATAAATCAGCCAGGGAAGTGTCGTCGCACTATTGTCGCCAAAGATTGAAAATACAGCGACATCCCCCAGAGCTAACAGTAAGGCTAAGGCAAAGCTGCCTTTGGCAACCGGGCGGATAAAGGGCCAGACGACACGGAATTGTTCTACGGTAGACAGTCTCAGGTTAGCGCTTAGCCGACTGTATTGTTGGTCGAACTGCAATATCCTGGGTTTGAGTTGGGCGATAACAAAAGGCAGCAGGAGAACACTGTTGATCAGTATCAGCCAGAGCATTCCCCATTGTTCAAGATCGATACGGGGCAGTAGCAGAATATAAAGACCGGTAGACAGCACCATTGCAGGAGCCACTAAGGTGTGGGTCGCCAGCCACTGAAACAGAATGCGCCGGTTTTCCTGATGTTGCAGGCTGGCAGTGCGCACAGGGATTAGCAGTAACCACGAGAGCAGCATGGCGAATAGGGCCGCTGCAAAGCCTAAAAGCAGCGAGTAGATAGCGGCATTAACCAAATCCGACAGGCCCAGCTTGTCTAAATCGACCTGAACCACCGTTGGCAGCAGGGCAAGAAGTGGCAGCAGTAGCAGTAGCCAGCTCAAATAATAAAGAGCCTGATGGGTTTTGGCGCTGATACGGCTTAAATCCGGCTGCCAGCGTTGACTGGCGGTATCTGCGCTCAGCCAGTTTAGTTTGCCCATACGAGCGATCAGAGCAAAGATGAGACCGGCCAATGTAAACTGTAGCCAGGCCAGTGTTAGGGCTTCGCTCAGGTTGAAGTCGTACTTCAGTGCCTGATAGATGGCGACTTCAAGGGTGGTTGATCCGGGACCACCGCCAAGGGCCAGCACTACAGCAAAACTGTTAAAGCAGAGCACAAAGATAAAGCCCAGTAACATTAACAGGCTGGGTTTTATGGCGGGCCATTCCACCTGACTGAATTGTTGCCAGCGGGAGAAGCCAAGCTGTTGAGCCAACCGCCAGCTGGTGTCGGGAATATGACTCATCTGCTGGCAGAGTACCCGAACAGCCAGCGGGGTATTCAGGTACACATGAGCGATCAGGATGCCGTTCAGCCCATAAAGATTAAAGTCCGCAGGCAAGATAGGGGTGATCAGGCCTGAACGGCCCAAAAGAGCAACCAGCCCGGTAATCAGTACCAGAGTTGGCATCACAAAGCTGAGCAGGCAGAGGCTAAGAAAAGCCCGTTTGCCCGGAAGTCGGGGTAAAAAATGCAATGCCCGTGCGATTGGCACAGCAAGGGCGACGGAGATCAGCGCGCTCAGGCCAGCCTGTTCCAGAGAGAAGCTCAGAATCTGCAGGATATAAGCATCCGTAAGAAGCTCGGGTTGCAGGTGTGCTCCGTCGAAGCCGATCAGTCCGTAGAAGGCGAGGCTGGTGATCAGCAGAATCAGGCTATAAGCAGAAACAACAGCCGGTTTAAGCCACCGGCTGCCTGTTAATGGATTCATCATGATGCGTTGATAATGGTCGGTTTCATCAAAGAAAAGCGGATTAGCCCGTCAGCTTACTGACTGGCGGCCTGACGCCATTCCCGTAACCAGCTGCTGCGCTTCGTTGCCAGTTCTTCCGGAGTAAAGCCGATGGTTTTTGGTTGCACGAGCTGATCAAATTCGGCAGGTAACTCTGCATTATCAATCACAGGCAGCATCCAGTTTGTGACCGGAATGATTTTCTGGGCTTCAGGAGAGATCAGAAAGCTCAGAAATTGGTTGGCAAGTTCGGTCTGATCGCTGTAGCGACTGATGGCGGCAACTTCGGTTTGTGCGACATGACCTTCGCTGAACAGGGCGGCTTTGTATTGGCTTTTACCTTCTGCGATCAGATGGTAAGCCGGCGATGTCGTGTAGCTGAGTACATAGTCGCTGCCGCCTTCGAGGAACATGCTGTAGGCTTCCCACCAGCCTTTGGTTACGGTTACTGTGTGGCTTGCCAGTTGCTTCCATTGTGCTGCAGCGTTATCACCATAAACCGCTTTCATCCAGGTCATCAGCCCTTGTCCCGGTGTGCTGGTGCGTGGGTCCTGATAGATCACCTGTGCATCCGAGTTGATCAGTTCTTCCAGGGATGCAGCGGGTTGACTGATTTTGCTGCCGTCGTAAATAAAGGCGAAGTAGCCGTAATCGAAGGGGACAAAGTGTTTGTCGTTCCAGTTCAGTCCTGCGGATAAGCCTGAGAGGTCGGTATTGTGCTCCTGAACCAGGTCCAGTTGGCGCGCGGTCTCGATCAGCACATTATCCAGCCCCAGCAGTACATCTGCTTTGGTTTTTTTGCCTTCGATACGGGCACGGTTCATGATGCTGACGCCATCTTCCACGGCAATAAAGTTCAGGCTACAGTCGCACTGAGCTTCGAACGCCTTTTGCAGCTGTGGGCCTGGGCCCCATTCCGATACGAAAGAGTCGTAGGTATAAACGGTTAACGTTGTTTTTTCTGCAGCACTTGCCTGGGCCATGGGTAGTAGCAAACTGGTTGCCAGCAGAAGGGTGTGCGTAAGTTTTTTCTGTTTCAGAGTCTGAAATAGATCAGCATAGATTCGTGTCATCATGCATCTTCCTAACGGATCATCGTGTGAAAGGTGGCTGTGTGGCAGGGGTTACAGAAAACAACAAACCGTAGGAATTTCCCTGTAGGAAAATTCAGAGGTGGCGTTACACTGCCCTGCAGCAAACGGGCTGACAAATCACTAACCTGCCGCAGAACAGAAATCTCTGTTATGGTCGTCAGAGCTGCCTTGGTGCGTCGGCATAAACAGAAAAAACGCACATAAAATGCAGGGGTTATTGGTGTTTTGTGAGCTGAATTTTAGGCTGTGAATCATATCGGAAACTTGTTGGACCCGCCATGCACAACGCTATCTTTGAACAGGTCAATCGACAGCTGAATGTTCCGGTTCACTGGCTACCGCTCAGTCAGTCCGGTACCAGCAACTGGCTCTATAAAGGCAGTAATCGCAGTCAGGTGCTGATGCTACGTATCAATGCGAAAAACACGCTGGCTTTTGGCGTGTGCCGTCAGCGGGAGGCCTATGTCATCAGAACTCTTGCTGATCAACCTTGGGCAATGCAGGTCGTGCTGAACGCACCAGAGAAAGGCTGGTGCGTGATGATGCATCATGGCCTGAGCCTCGGTCCGGGTGCGATTTCGGGTGAAATTGCATCCCAGCTGATTTTGGCGATCAGTGAGTTACAGCAGATCCCAGTGCCCCGGTCAGCGGATGAACGCGCTATCGCCGCAATTAATTACCCGGAACTCTTTCAGCGTTATCAGGATTGTTTAAACCGTGAGTCTGATCCTGTTCTTTGGCTGGAGCGACTCAACCGTCTAGTTCAGTTATTTGCCTCTCTGCCTAAAGTCTCCGAATGCTATACCCATCATGATCTTCATCCCGGTAACTGCTGTTGGCAGGATGGGCGCCTTGTGCTGATTGACTGGGAGTATGCCGGCGTTGGCAATCCCTGGTTTGATGCGGCCAGTCTCCATCGCTATTGCGGAATTTCTTCCGGTGCGATTCATGGTATGCCTGCTTTCTCCCATCTTTCTCCTCCCATGTTTGAGCTGGGGTTGCAGCAGGCACAGGATGCGATGTTATTGCTGGAGAAACTCTGGTACAAAGTAAGAGCTGCTTAAGTGGGCTTGGTCTAAACGCTTTTCTATCGGTGGGGGATTTCCCTGCTGTTCGTTGGGCTTGGGTACCTTGCGTAATCAGGTTGGCAGGAATTTTGGTAGGTAAGTAGCCAAAAAACTATACGTTTGTGCTATAATCATTAGGCATGTAAGTAAATTCAATCTTATTTTGATGCTTTTCTTCTATCTTAATGACTTTGCCTGTAAGTTTTTGCCGCTTCTGAGCGGCCCTCTGCAAGGCCAGAGCCTTTAAGTAGCCGTCACAGCATTGATTGATATTTACCTGCTTCATAACTTTGGATGATGAAGGCTAAATTTATCATGAGTGATAACAAGGATATTATGACGCCTGACGGAAAGGTTAATCCTATTGATACGGATTACCAGATCGGTCAGGACAATGTCGCACTACAGATTGGGCCTTTTGGTCTCGATATTCATAACCGGGTCTTTATGATCTCCGGTCTTAGCATTGTTGCTTTTGTGCTGCTGACACTGATGTTTCAGTCTCAGGTTGCGCCTATTTTCTCCTCAATGCGTTCCTGGTTAACGACAAATCTGGACTGGTTCTTCCTGAGTGCCGGAAACATTTTTGTTCTGGTTTGTCTGTTTCTGATTGTTTCGCCTTTAGGCAAAGTAAGACTGGGTGGTACTGAAGCCACTCCGGATTACTCTTATGCTGGCTGGTTTGCGATGTTGTTTGCTGCCGGTATGGGTATTGGTCTGATGTTTTATGGTGTTTCAGAGCCTCTGTCACACTTTGCAACGTCAATGGGCGGCACTTCCATGGAAAATGGCGTGCGTACCGACTGGGCACCTCTTGGCGGCGCAGCTGGCGATGCTGAGGCCGCTGCATCCCTGGGTATGGCGGCGACCATCTACCACTGGGGTCTGCACCCATGGGCGATCTATGCGATTCTGGCGCTGGGTCTGGCGCTGTTCTCCTTTAACAAAGGTCTGCCTCTGACCATGCGTTCGGTTTTTTACCCGCTGCTGGGTGAGCGCGTATGGGGCTGGCCGGGCCATATCATCGATATTCTGGCGGTGTTTGCGACTCTGTTTGGTCTGGCGACCTCTCTGGGTCTGGGGGCTTCCCAGGCCGGTGCGGGTCTGAACTACCTGTTTGATGTGCCGATGGGATCAACCACTAACGTACTGCTGGTTATCGGTATTACCGGGCTGGCGATGATCTCTGTTCTGGCTGGATTAGAAGCTGGTGTGAAGCGTCTGTCTGAAATCAACATGGTTCTGGCTGCGCTTCTGCTATTGTTTGTGATCTTTGTTGGGCCGACACTGGCTATCCTGACGGGTTTCTTCAGTAACCTGGTTTCTTATCTGGAATATCTGCCGGCACTGGCTAACCCTGTTGGTCGTGAAGATGTTAACTTTGCTTCTGGTTGGACTGCATTCTACTGGGCATGGTGGATCTCCTGGTCTCCTTTTGTGGGTATGTTTATCGCACGAGTTTCCCGTGGCCGTACCGTACGTGAGTTTATGGTTTGTGTATTGCTGATTCCGTCTCTGGCTTGCGTACTCTGGATGACCGCATTTGGTGGTACTGCGATTAATCAGTTGGTGACCGATGGTTATCAGGCGGTAACTCAGGCTGATCTGCCAATTAAACTCTTTATTATGCTGGATGCCCTGCCAATGGCAGAGATTACTTCTCTGATTGCCATTGTGCTGGTGATTGTGTTCTTTGTAACCTCTTCCGACTCAGGTTCTTTGGTTATTGATGCGATCTCTGCCGGTGGTAAAGTGGATTCACCAAAACCACAACGTGTTTTCTGGTGTACTTTTGAAGGTCTGGTCGCGATCTCCCTGATTCTGGGTGGTGGTCTGACGGCCCTTCAGGCGATGGCAGTTTCCACCGGTTTACCGTTCACGTTTGTGTTGCTGGTTGCCTGTGTATCTGTTTTGAAAGGCTTGGCTTCTGAGCCTAAGAGTGTATAAGCTGTAAGAGTTTATATACCTGAAGAAAAGGGTAGGGCGCTTGGCGTTCCTGCCCTTTTTTGTTTTAGCAACGCTGGTTCGCAGGAAAAGTGTTTTCAGGCATAAAGCGTTAACAGGAATACCTTAGGTTTTCCGGCAAAGAGAAGAGAATCCGGAGGCGAATATGGAAGTCGAACAGGTCGAAATTTACGAATATCTGCGCCGGTTAGTGCCCTTTAAAACTTTACCGGATGAGGCTCTGGCGGAGCTGAGTCAGCAGGTGGAAATTGCCTATTACAAAGCAGGAAGCCAGATTCTTGATGTTGGCGATGAGGTTTCTGATCTTTGTATTGTGCGAAGTGGTGCGGTTGAGATCTATCGCCGTAATGGTGAGTTGTATAACCGGATGAGTGAGGGCGGGCTTTTCGCTTATCAGAGCCTTTTAATGAAGCAGAAGGTGCGTTTTCCGGTTAAGGCGATAGAAGACAGTCTAATCTACTTCATACCGGAGCTGGTTTTTCGCTCTATGTTTGATGAGCACGAAGAGTTTGCTGACTTCTTTGAAGTCGGCGATCAGTCACGTCTTCGCCAGGCAGTATCCCGCCGGGAAGATGCGAATGAACTGCTGACGTCCCGCATTACCACACTGATCGGTCGCGAACCTGTGCTTATTACCTCGTCGGCCACCGTGCAGCAAGCCGCTCAACTGATGACCGATGAAGGGGTTTCCTCTTTGCTGATTCTGCAGTCAGAGGCCAGTGAACCCTATGATGAAGATGGGCCGTACGACTTTCAGCAGGCGCTGGTGTCTTCCGGTGATGGTAGTGAGCATAAAGTGTGCGGCATTATTACCGATCGTGATCTGCGTACCCGCGTGGTTTCTCAGGGACTGCCTTTTGATACCCCCGTCGAAGAGATTATGTCCCAGGGATTGGTCATGATTAACAGCGATGAGTATGTTTTTGAAGCCATGCTCACCATGTTAAGAACCAATGTTCACCACCTGCCGGTGTTGAAAAAAGGCCGACCTTTAGGGGTTATCTCCCTATCGGATCTGGTGCGCTACGAGTCCCGCAACAGCCTCTTTGTGGTCAGCAGTATTTTCCGACAGCAAACCGTCGAAGAGCTGGCTGCTTTGCATGATGATGTGCAGTCCAGTTTTGTACGCATGGTGAATGAAGACGCCAACTCCCGCATGGTGGGTTCTGCGATGGCAGTGATTGGCCGAAGCTTCAAGCAGCGCCTGTTGGAGCTGGGTGAAGAGAAATTCGGACCGCCACCTGTGTCTTATTGCTTTATGGCGCTGGGCTCTATGGCCCGAGATGAGCAGTTGATTGTGACCGATCAGGATAACGCCATGGTGCTGGATGATAGTTTTGATCCTAAGCTCCATGATGATTACTTTAAGCAGCTGGCGACTTTTGTTTGTGATGGGCTGGCGGCCTGCGGTTACAGTTATTGCACCGGTGATGTGATGGCGACTAACCCTAAATGGCGTCAGCCGAAATCGGTTTGGGAGCAGTATTTTATCGACTGGATCGACAACCCGACACCGGAATCCCTGCTGAACAGTAATATTTTCTTTGATCTGGATGGTGTCTGGGGGCGTACCGAATGGGCAGACCAGCTGCAGGCGCTGGTCAGTCGCCGTGCACGCCGCAGTCAACGGTTTCTGGCCTGTATGGCTCGAAATGCGTTGAATAGGACGCCACCGTTAGGCTTCTTTAAAACCTTCGTGATGGAGCAGGATGGTCAGCACAAAAACTCCATCAATCTCAAACGTCGGGGGACGGCTCCTTTGGCGGATCTGATTCGGGTGCACGCTCTGGCTGTGGGCTCCCGTGCCCAGAACTCTTTTGACCGTCTGGATGATGTGATTGAAGCATCGATTCTGCCTCCGGACCGTGGGCCGGATCTTCGGGATGCAATGGAGTTCATCTCTATGGTACGTATTCGCCATCAGGCTCTGGATCTTGAAGCGGAGCAGGAACCGGATAACAATATTGAGCCGGAGAATATGTCCCACTTTGAGCGCCGAAATCTGAAGGAGGCTTTTCAGATTCTCAGTGATGCTCAGAAATTCCTGAAATTCCGTTATCAACCGAACCGGGCCAATTAACTGATGCTGCACCTGATTCCTGAGAAAAAAGATAAGGTTTTACCCGAGTGGCCGGAACGTTTTCAGAAACTGGCAGAGCAGGCCCGGCACCCGCTTCTGAAGAGTTTTTATCAGGCCGGCTGTATCAGTCCGGATACGCCCTTGGATCAGGTGCCCTTTGTCGCAATGGATTTTGAAACCACAGGACTTAATCCGCAAAAGAACGGTATTGTCAGCATCGGACTGGTGCCTTTTACTTTAAAGCGTATCTATTGCGGACAGTCCCGACACTGGATTCTTGATCCGGGCAAACCTCTTAGTGCTGAATCTGTGGTGATTCACGGCATTACCCATTCGGATATTGATGATGCACCGGATCTGAGTCGGGTTCTTCCCCAGCTGCTGGAGGCTTTGAAGGGCCGTGTTGCTGTCGTACATCATCGCGGGATTGAGCAGCCTTTTTTACACGCGGCTCTGAAGGCCAGGATCGGCGAGGGAGTTGTCTTTCCTGTCGTTGATACCATGGAGTTGGAGGCAAGAATTCATCGTCACCACCCGCTGGGCTGGTTTGCCCGGCTTCTGGGGAAAAAGCCGGTGTCGATACGACTGGCTGACAGCCGAACCCGCTACAACCTGCCTTATTACGCACCGCATCATGCTCTGACCGATGCACTGGCTTCTGCGGAGCTGCTGCAGGCGCAGGTTGCCGACCGTTTTAATGCGGATGACCCCATTCGTCTGATCTGGCATTGATCTCCCCGAGAAAATTTTCTATCGATGTAAGTGACTACTTTCGGCTTTAGTCGCATTTTAAGAAGCCTGTTTTTCAAAGATCACCCAAAAGAGGGTATCTGCTCTCTCTCCATCAGGCCGTATGATTTTGTCTACCCTATTTGATTGTCCGGTAGAGTATGATCCCTTCCGGCGACCTGACTATAAGAAGGCACTGATCCCTATGCGTAATCTGAAATCCTGCATCAATATCGATGATCTGGCACGTCTTGCGGCGAAGAGAGTCCCGACGCCGGTTTATGACTATGTTGAGGGTGGTGCTGATGATGAGGTCACACTGGCCCGGAACTGTAGTGGTTTTCAGCGCTATCAGATCGTGCCTAAGGCGCTGCAGGATGTCAGTCATATTGATACCCAGACCCGGATTATGGGTGTGGAAACGGCGCAGCCGTTTTATATCTCTGCCACTGGCTTCTCCGGCATGATGTGCCCAAAAGATGCGGAGTTGGCTGGTGCCCGTGCCGCCAGTCAGTTTGGTGTGCCTTATACCGCCTCTACGTTCTCAAACCGTTCATTAGAGCAGATTGCTAATAGCTGTGACGGCAACAAGTTCTTTCAGGTTTACGTACTGGATGACGAAACGTTGGCTTCTGATCTGAACCGTCGAGCCAAAGCGGCAGGCTTTAAAGCCATGGTACTGACCATCGATACCATTGTGGGTGGCAACCGTGAGCGCGATGCCCGCAGTGGCTTAAGTATTCCACCGACCCTGACGGTGAAATCGACGATTCAGTACATGATGCGGCCTAAATGGCTGGTTCAGTACATGCTGAGCGATGGCGCCAACATGGGGAATTTCCCTCAACTGCCTAAGGTTTCTCTGGGGGATTCTCACGCGTTTGTTGAGGCCATGAGCAAACTCTTCAAGAAGAACCTGACCTGGGACGATGCCCGCAATATGGTGGAACAGTGGGGCGGGCCTTTTGCTATTAAAGGCATTATGTCTGCGGCGGATGCGGTTAAAGCGAAAGAGATCGGTGCCAGTGCCGTAATTTTGTCGAACCATGGTGGCCGTCAGCTGGATAGTACTCCGACCCCTGTTGAGTTGGTCGAAGAGGTTCGGGCTGCCGTTGGCCCTGAGATGGAGATTATTGTGGATGGCGGTATCCGTCGTGGTACGGATGTCTTCAAAGCGCTGGCACTGGGGGCCAATGCATGCAGTCTGGGCCGGGCTTACGTTCGCGGGCTTTCTGCTGGTGGTGAGGAAGGTGTGACCCGTGCGCTGACGCTACTGAAGTCTGAATTTGAGCGTTGTATGATTCTGGCCGGGTGCTCTTCTATTGATCAGATTGGGCCAGAGCATATCCGTAAAATCAGTTAAGTTCTGAGCTTTTGGCTCAAAAGACGCCGGGCTTTTCCCGGCGTTGTCCCAAAGTGCCTTTTATAGGCTCTTGAAAGACTGGAGGCATCGGCAAAGCCTGTTTCTTCGGCAATAACCGATAACGACAGGCTTGTGGTCATCAGGAGTCTTTTTACTCTATCAAGGCGTCGTGCCATCACATAAGCCTGGGGTGTCATACCAAACTGGCGCTGAAACAGGCAGTGAAAGTGACTGGCGCTCAGGTGGAACAGGTCCGCCAACGCCTGATTATCCAGCGATTGCTGTCGGGCGATGTGCTGCTCAATAACCTGGTTGAGACGTTCAAGATCCAGTTTACGTTTTAAGTCCGGGTTATTCGGCTGATCATTGTGAGATGACGCCTGCTCCCAAAGCTGCATCAGCAAGAGAGGGATAAACTGGCAGTTAAGTTGCTGAGAGTTCAGGCCGGTATTCTGCTTCAGCTTCAGGGCGGTATATTCAAGAATGAGCGACGTCTCGGCAGGTAGCGTGGAAAACTCCGCGGCCTGCAGTAGGGTGTCGGTAAGCTTGATATTACTGGCGTCTTCCAGCGCTACAATCAGAGGGTCTTCAGGGTTGATATCAATAACCAGCAATTCACTGTCATCGCTTAAGCCACTGAACAGATGGCCTTCCTGTTCGGGAACAATCGCATAGCGACCGTTTTTAAGATGACTCCCCCCTTCGGAAAATTCACACGCCATCTCTCCGCGCCAGCCAATCAGTATCTGCGAAAAATCGTGCAGATGTTCTCCGCTTTGGCGTGCAATTAGATTTCGACGAATCTGACTTTTCATCTCGGAGCTATTTGCCTCTGGGAGCTATGAGCCGCTGCAAAGCTGCTGATATAAGAAAATAAAACAGTTTCTGTAAAGAAACAGAACCGTATCAGGAGTAAGTGCGGAGTTTGAGTCTAAAACAACAGACTCTCGGTCAAAAACGCTTCGCTGATGTTGCTAGCATAGACGAAAGACCAACAATAAGAGATTTTGCTATGCAACTCAATGCTGAAGATGTACGCCGTTTACTTCCCTGGGATCGCCTGATTGCTGCGCTGAACGATATCTTTGTTCAGGACGTTTGCGCCCCTGTCCGTCACCACCATTTTATGGATATTCCGGGTGAACCTGAAGCAACCCTGCTTTTAATGCCCGCCTGGATTCCGGGTAAATATCTGGGTGTTAAGCAGGTAAACGTTTTTCCCGGCAATAGTGGCCGAAACATGCCGGGACTTACCAGCCATTACACCCTGAGCAATGGTCTGACCGGTGAAAGTCTTGCCTTGCTGGATGGTAACAGTATTACCGCACTGCGTACTGCTGCGGCTTCTGCTTTAGCCTCCAAATACCTTTCTCGGGAAGATACTAAAACCTTGCTAATGGTGGGTGCGGGCCGAATGGGTCGACATCTGATTCCGGCGCACATGAGTGTGCGGAATATTGAAACCGTCTGGGTTTGGGATCGCCATGAGGCCGCGTCTGCTTCATTGGTTGAAGAGCTGATTTCTCAGGGTGTCGATGCACGGGTCTGTCCTGTCGATCAGCTGGAAAATACTGCCCGCCAGATGGATATGATCAGTTGCGCCACTCTGGCAACTGAACCACTGATCAAAGGTGAGTGGCTTAAAGCCGGTGCGCACCTTGATCTGGTTGGTAGCTTTACCCCGACCATGCGGGAAACGGATAACACCGCGATGCAGAAAGCCGAGGTCTTTGTTGATACCCGTGCTGGTGGCCTGTCCGAAACCGGCGATCTGATTATTCCGATTCGAGAGGGGGCTATCACGCCGGAAGACATTCATGCGGAATTCTCTGAGCTGTGCTCCGGTGGGCATAAAGGCCGTGCCGGTCTGAATGATCCTGAGCAAGCGATCACCCTGTTTAAATCGGTAGGGGATTCCCGTGAAGATCTGGCGGCAGCCATTCTTGCTTATGAGTCCAATCAAGCATCAACCGAACCACAAGGGTAACGCCCTTTGGGGCCGACAGGCCCTTTTTTGTATGAGTGTCACGGGTATTAACGATGCGGCTCATCCATTCCGAAGCAAGACGTTAACGAACCCTCTTTAGTCAAAATGAATAATAAGGACGCAAAGTCCAGGAGTTCAAAGATGCATAACAATAATGAAACCCAAATCCCTATGCCCAGCGTGGCGGTGGCGCTGATCCCTATCGTGCTGACGATTGCGCTGCTGGGAATACAGATTTTTTACTATGATGATTTTACCCCGCATATCGCTCTGGCGATCGGTTTTGCCATTACCTCTATTGTTGGTTGGGCTCAGGGTTATCGCTGGAAAGATATTGAATCCGGTGCATTCCATGTTTTACACGTTGCTATGCCCTCAATTGCAACCCTGATTGTTGTTGGCATGCTGTTAAGTACCTGGATCGCCAGTGGCACGGTACCTACCCTGATCTACTACGGACTTGAGCTGATCGATCCTGCCTGGTTCCTGGCTGCTACGATGCTGCTTTGTTCGGTCGTTTCTCTGTCTATCGGTTCCAGCTGGACAACCGTGGGGACGGTAGGTCTGGCTCTGATCGGTATCGGTACGGCTTTTGAGGTGCCTGTTTACTGGACAGCCGGGGCTGTGGTTTCCGGCTCTTTCTTCGGTGACAAGATCTCGCCTCTGTCTGATACCACCAATCTGGCGGCTGCGGTGACTGAAACTAACGTGTTCAGCCATATCAGAAATATGATGCCGACCACGATTCCGGCAATGTTAATCGCCTTTGTTATCTATCTGCTGGCGGGTGGTGATGTTGCTCAGTCTGCTCAGCTGGAACAGATTGAAACTTTTAAGGCGGGTCTGGCTAACAATTTTGATCTGGGCTTTTTGCCTCTGTTGCCTCTTATCGTTGTAATGGGCCTGGCGTTCTTTAAAACCTCACCGATTCCGGCTCTGTTTATCGGCTTTGTGCTGGGTGCCTGTGTGGCCTGGTTTAACTACGGTTACAACCTGAACGAACTTCTGACGTTTGCACACAGCGGTTTTAAAATTGAAGCGGGTACTCCCGCTCTGAACAGCCTGTTGAACCGTGGTGGTGTTTCGTCCATGACCTGGGTTGTTACTCTTATGATGTTTGCGCTGGCATTTGGTGGCGCTCTGGAACGTACCCGTTGCCTGGAAGCGGTGGTTGCTAAAATCACCAGTCTGACCAAAGGCTTCAAAGGACTGCAAACCAATGCCATTCTGACCTCCATGACCACTAATGCGGTTTCCGGTGATGTGTATCTTTCTATTGCGCTGCCGGGCCGTATGTATGGTCCTGAGTATGACCGTTTGGGCTACAGCCGTCTTAACCTGTCCCGTGCTATTGAAGAGGGTGGAACCCTGGTATCACCGCTGATTCCCTGGAATGCCGGTGGGGCTTTTGTTATGGGTACGCTGGGCCTGACTGTGGTGAGTGGTGATTACAGTGCCCTGCTTTATGCGCCTCTTGCTTTTGCCTGCTGGTTGTCGCCGGTAATCGGGATTCTGTATGCCCAGACCGGCTTGTTCTCCTTAAAATGTTCCGCGGATGACAGGGGTTCAGTACCGTCAGCCGTGGCTGAGACAGAGGGGGCGTAATCATGTCTGCGTCTGACCGTATGGAAAAACCATCAGTAGTGGTGATTGGTGCTGGCGTTGTTGGTCTGTGCTCCGCCCTTCAGGCGCAGAGGCAGGGTTATCAGGTGACTCTGATCGATAGGGAGGCCCCCGGAAAGGGGGCTTCTTTCGGCAATGCCGGGTATATCGCTACAGAACTGGTGGACCCCTTATCAACGCCTGCGGTTCTGAAGAAAGCACCGTCTATGTTACTTAACCCTAAAGGTCCGCTCTGTTTGCCTTTGGGACATCTTCCTAAGTTGATGCCCTGGCTGACCCGGTTTATCAAAGCCGCTGCACCTGCTCAGGTAGCCCATGCCCATCAGGCTTTAATGACGTTGAATCGCGAAGCGGTGCCGGCATGGCGTCGTAGCCTGTCTGATATCGGCGAAGAGAATCAGTTGGTCGCAGAAGGCTACTTACTGGTCTGGGAATCCGCTGATAAGTTACAGGAAGCGAAAGATCATGCTGCTTATATGGCTGAATGCGGTATCCCCTGTGAGCTGGTTCAGGGGGAGCGGCTGGCGGAGCTGGAGCCTGAAATGTCTCAGGTATTAAGCCATGCGCTTTTTTATCCTGAGGCTTGCCGGGTTAAAGAACCCTATCAGCTGAGCCAGAAGCTACTGGCAGCTTTTAAGCATCGTGGCGGTCGCCATTTACAGGTCGATGTGGGCGAGGTTACCCCCCATGGAGAGCAGCATGTTGAGGTCTTTTCCGATGAGGGAGAGCACATTATAACCTGTAGCAAAGCGATCATCTCTGCGGGGGCCTGGAGTAAAAGTCTGTTGGCTCGGCTGGGGCTTAGTGTGCCGCTGGAGGCAGAGCGGGGTTATCACATTACCGCAGCAGGCCAGGCTTATCGTATTAAGCACACCATAGGCTCGGCAGAGCGCAAATTTGTTTTAAGCCCGCTGGATTCCGGTCTTAGAGCGGTGGGTATGACAGAGTTGGGCGGTCTGAAAAAAGGCCCTAATGGCCAGCGCTTTGAGGTGCTTAAACATCATACTCAAAAGCTGTTGCCTGATCTCGCGAAAAGCGGGGGTGTCAGCTTTGAAAACTGGATGGGGCATCGACCAACTTTACCGGACTCTCTACCGGTGATTGATTGTCATCCCCGTTATCCGCAGATCTGTTTTGCCTTTGGTAATCAGCACCTGGGGTTAACGCAGGCGGCCGCAACCGCAGAGCTGGTGGTTGCCACTATGACCCAAAGCGAAAGCTTTATGAGTCGAGCGGCTTTTCGGGTTAACCGCTTCTGACCCGGGCCAGCTTGAACGCATCGTTTTACTGCTACTGTGCAGGTAGCTGTCTTAGCCGGATATGCCAACGTCCGGCTTTTTTTGGTCTTTTGGTTTTTGTGAGCTTCTTTGTCGGCTATACGCCACTGTCGCTGTATAATGAATCCGTTTTGTTACTATTCTGATGGCCGTGCTGGACGCTGTCGTTTTGCTCCGGTAAGTTTGTAACATTTTGTTTCATAGGTGTCCTGAGCGCTGACATCTCTGGTTTTCACGCCTCTTTCCGACGGATCTGCTATGGCACTGCTTCGCAAAAACATCTGGACGCTTTTTATTCTGCTTTTCGGTGGCAGTCTGCTTTTCCTGATAACCATCTCATACTACCGTTGGCTGAATATCAACGAAAACTATCGCCTCAAGCAGGAAAACCTTGTCGGTCTTGTCAGCAATGCCAGTCATTCGCTGTTTGTGAATCAGGAGATCATTCTGGATGTTCTGGGCTCTGAGCTGATTAAAGACCCGGACTTTGCTGATACGGTGAAAACCAAACCCCTGCTGGACCAGTTATTGGCGCTGAATACGGCGATTGTTGGCTTTGGTCTGGCAAATCCTGAAGGCAAGCTCACGTTTATCAGTTCGAACCTCAACCCCAGTCGTTTGCCTAACCTGCTGAAACAACAGGCCAGTCGTGATTCGTTTCAGCTGGCGCTGGAATCCAACTCTATGGTGTTGGGGCGCACCTATTTTATGGCGGCGCTTAACGAGTGGGTGATACCAATCCGTAAGGCTGTGCGGGATAACAATGGCAAAGTGCTGGCCGTGATGACGGCAGGTCTGCGTATTAAAGGGGCGTCGCGTTTCTTCAGCAATTCGATTCATATGGAGCCGTATAACCGGATTACCTTACTGAGGTCGGTGGATCACTATCCGCAATTCCACTCCTCTGAAGGTAAGGAGATGGAGTTGTCCTATGAGCGTCCGGTGAAAGCGGAATCGATGCAGCGTGCAATCTCTAGTCTGCTCAAAAAAACCGACAGATCGCTGGAGTCCCTGAAAGAGACGGAAAGCATGGTTTCTTTTCAGATCAATACCGCCCATTGGAAGAGTGTTGGTGTGGCCCGTTTTGATAAAAAATATCAGCTCTGGACTGTTTCCGAGGTAAAACTGGCCAAGCTGTATGATGATTTTTTTGAAAGCGTTCTCTATTACCTTGTCTTCTTTGTTTTGGGCCAGTTGGTGATCTATCGGCTATTTAAGCTGATCGCCTCAGCAGAGGACCAGCGCCGGGAGGATCTTATTTTTCAGGCCAGTCATGACCCGTTAACGCAGCTGCCTAATCGCAGTTACCTGTTGATGCATAAGGATGAGTGGCTGGGTCAGGAGAAACCCCGGGACTTCAGTGTGCTTTTTGTCGATATGGATCACTTTAAAAGTGTTAATGACAGCTTCGGGCACGAGTTTGGTGATGAGGTGCTGAAAGAGCTGGCTAAGCGTTTGCAGGAAAATACACCATCCGAGGCTACCCTGATCCGTCAGGGCGGGGATGAGTTTCTGATTCTGGTTCATGAAACAGATGATCAGGAGTTATTGAGTACAGCACGGAGCATTATTTCGGCATTGTCCCGCC
Organism: Oceanospirillum sp.; assembly: GCF_982874595.1. Classification (NCBI taxonomy): domain Bacteria; kingdom Pseudomonadati; phylum Pseudomonadota; class Gammaproteobacteria; order Oceanospirillales; family Oceanospirillaceae; genus Oceanospirillum; species Oceanospirillum sp. The sequence continues at coordinate 28,105 of NZ_CEYNZH010000044.1, forward strand.
AGTATCAGGTGGAGGGTATCAACTTTACTCTGGGGGCCAGTATTGGTATCGCGAAATACCCCTTGCATGGTACTGATCTGGACAGCCTGCTTCGGGCATCCGATATCGCCATGTACGAAGCGAAAAAGCACAAAAACAGCGTGCGTATTTTTGCCGATGAGATGCAAACGGACTATCTGCATAAACTGGTTGTTGAGCAGCAGCTACGAAAAGGTCTGGATCAGGATGAGCTCTTTATGGTGTATCAGCCGCAGATCGACCAGCAAGGCAAGCTTTACGGTGTGGAGGCTCTGGTACGTTGGCAGAATGACGAATTGGGTTTTGTTCCGCCGGACAAGTTTATCGCCATTGCTGAAGCCTCTGGCCTGATGCCACGTTTAGGTGAGTTTGTTCTGCGTCGTTCTCTGAATGAGATGAGAGAGGTGCAGCTTGATGTGGGGGCGGAATTCCATGTCTCTATAAACATCTCTGTGCGCCAGTTTATGCAGGCCAACTTTATGGCGCTGCTACTGGATGCGATAGAGGTTTCCGGTCTGAGTAAAGTTTTTATCTCCCTTGAAATCACCGAAAGCCTCTTTATTGAAGACCTGGATTACATTCTGCCTTTGCTGCAGCAGATACATGACATGGGGATTCAGATCTCTATGGATGACTTCGGAACCGGCTACTCGTCACTGAGTATGCTGCGGGCACTGCCCGTGGATGAGCTGAAGATCGATAAGAGTTTTGTCGATAATATCCTGAATGATGATGCCGCCCGTAAGATGATTCAGAACATCATCGCCATTGGTAAAAATTACGAAATGGCGGTGTTGGCAGAGGGGGTGGAAACCCGGGAACAGGCGAATCTCTTATCCCGCTTTGGCTGTGACCGCTTTCAGGGATACCTCTATGCCCGCCCGATGAAGGCGGAAGATCTGAGGGTTTTCCTGAATGAGATATCAGACGGCGTTAAACCTGATTGCTAAGGCGAGGGCTTAAGGCTCTCCGGCGCACGGGTGCTATCTTTAATGACCGTACTTAGAGGCCCGTGCTTTCATTTAACTGCTGATATTTTAACTGTCGGTTCTTTTGCTGCCGGTGCTCTTACTGTCGGTGCTATCCGCTCCCTGCGCGATTGCCCAATAGCCCGGTTTCATAGGCGATAGCGATCGCCTGGGGTTTGTTATCCGCCTGTAGTTTCTTCAGTAAGGCTTTCAGATAGGTGCGAACGGTTTCCGGTTGCAGTGCCAGAATTGAGGCGGTTTCCACCGCAGATTTGCCCTGGGCCGCCCAGTACAGGCATTCCTGTTCCCGTTTGGACAGCAAGGGGGTTGCGCTGTCGCTCTGGCGCAGTTGAGCAAATTCCGGTTGCAGACAGATGTGGGCCAGACGATGGGTGCTGTAAAGCAGATTGGCCTGTGTCTGTTCTGAAAACTCCGGAGGGGTCGGATTGCTCCGGTGAGACAGACAGGAGAGGGCGACATATTCACGACCGGGGAAGTGAACCGGTGTCACACAAAGCTCCTGAAAACCATAATCGTAGAGAGCACTCAGCCAGCGCTGATCTGCCATAGTCAGGTTGTTACTCCATTTCTCCGGGTGCGCCAGATCGAAGCGCTGAGGCAGAGTGTGCTGCAGTGTATGTTTCCAGGTTGGAGACAGACGATGGCTTAGGGGGTTGTCTTCACTGTGCTCTGTTCTCTCCCGCCACTGTTTCAGCCAATGCAGGTTGTCGTTGCCCACGGTCACCAGAGGATACACCGGGCCCGGTGTCCGGTTTGGCAGCTCGCCGACAGGTGCATAAATCAGGCTTGCGGTATCAAAGCCGATACCATTCGCCAGGCTCTGGAGGGCTTGGCGGATATCTGTCAGGCTATCCATCTGCCGCCAGTCCGGCTGCTCGGTGTAGTAAAGATACTGAGCGACTTTGGCTTGTCCACGGGATGTCATCAGCTTAGCCCCCGTTCCTGAAGGCAGTTGCGTACCACGGTGCGTAACCAATGGATGCCAGGATCATCTGCTTTGCGCGCTTCCCAGATCTGGCAAACATGCAGCGGATCAAAGTCGATCGGCATCTGGTATGCCTTAAGTGATGACCCCGGACAGATCAGGCGGGCACCGTATTCGGTAATAACGGTAATCATATTGGTGCCGCTCAAAATCGCGGGCAGGGTGGCAATATAAGGCGTTTTAACAACGACCTTGCGCTTCATACCCAGGGAGATAAGCTTTCGGTTTACCAGAATAGGTTCATCTTCCCGGTGTGACAGAGCCACATGAGGAGGCGACAGAAACTCCTCAGGACTCAGGGCTTCTTTGTCACCATAAACTCTTTCGTCACCCACACACATCAATTGGTCTTCGTACAGCTGCTCATAACAGGCGTTGTGTTGTGGCAGGTATTCAAATTGTGTGATGGCCAGATCCAATTCCTGCTCCTGCAGAAGCTTGTAGGCCATTTCGGGGCTGGATATTTTGGTGTAGAGGATATTAAAGCTGATGCCCGGAGCCTGCTCGTTAACCGCACGAACCAGATAGGGGACCAGCTCATTGATCATAAAGTCAGTGATTCCGATCCGAAACTCTCTGACCTCTTTTTCCGGAATAAAGCTGTGGCTGCTGATAATCGCTTCATCCAGCTGCAGCAGTC
>NZ_CEYNZH010000045.1:0-30531 GCF_982874595.1 Oceanospirillum sp.
TTCAATAAGGACCAGGGATTCAGTTTCCCGGAGCAGGCTGACCAGTCGGGGGAAAATTCGGCGTGCGCGGGGTTGCTGATGGGCATTACGGATCATGGAGCGATCCAGCTTCACGATGTTGGGATTGATCTTCCAGATACGGTCGAAGTTGGATTGACCTGTACCGAAATCATCAATAGCCACCAGAAAACCTGCTTTACGGAATTCCTGTACAAACTCGGCTAAAAGCAGTTCGTCATGAACGGCATCTTCCAGAATTTCCAGTACGATCTGCTCTGGCTGAAAGCCAAACTCTGCCAGTGTATGGCGGATACCCGCAGCATCCATATTGCTTTGACGGATCTCCTCGCCCCGGATATTCAGGAATAACCAACCATCTCTAAGACCCAGTAACCGAAAGTTCATCAGGTGCAAGGCACGGCTAACCCGGTCAAGATGGCTGATCTGGGAAGGTGTTCGACACTGAGCGAAAAGGGCTAAAGGGGACTCGGCTTCGTTGTTCAGATAGGGGCGCATCAGGGCTTCATAGCCTACTGTTCTCTGATGGGTCAGAGAGATGATCGGCTGATAATGACTGTGCAACTGGTAACCGGCAAAATGTCCGATAAAGCGATCCTGTTGCTTTTCGATGCGATTAGGGTGGATGCCCAACCGGCGAATCCTTTCCGGGGGCAGTTGACCCATATCGGATAACTGTTGCTCTGTAGCCATAATGCTCATTCTGATGATGTGGTAACGGAGTTAATGCACAAAACAGGCCAAAAACATTCCTGATGATTGAAGCAAAAAAGCCTTTAATTTCAACAGGTTTGCGTTTTCAGGATTTAAAATCCCGGGGTTAAGGTGCTCTTTTTTGGTGCGTTTTTTGTCAATCATGGTAATTGTGCGCTCTTTTGGTGCGCTTTGGGTCGGGATAAGATTAGCATTGCACCATAAAAAAGCGGATCTGCGAAGCGCTGATGATTTCAGTGGGCAGTAGCATAGACTTGTTGAGAGGCAGCGGTCACAGGTACAAAGGCCAGCTTTTGGTGTAGAATGTGTGCGCTTAAATTTATAAGCTTTATTTTCTTTGGTGCCGGGCTGTCCTGGTGCCGGATTTTTAACGTTAGAGCCGCAGTTGTCTCCTGATCATGAAGTGCTTTCAAGCTGATGGGACACCTGAAACAGAATGAGTTGATTGTTAGATATGGAACGGACATACACCTTGGTAATCTCCTGCCCGGACCGGGTAGGTATTGTGGCAAAAGTCAGCAACTTTCTGGCGATGTATGGCGGCTGGATTACTGAAGCCAGTCACCATTCTGATCAGGTAGCCAACTGGTTCTTTATGCGCCATGAGATTCGTGCAGATACCGTTCCCTTTGGTCTGGAAGAGTTCCGTACCGCTTTTGCCCCGATCGCCCGTGAATTTGAGATGGATTGGTTTCTCTCGGACTCTGATCAGAAAAAGCGTGTTGTGCTGATGGCAAGCAAAGAGTCTCATTGCTTAGTCGATCTGCTGCATCGCTGGCAGAGTGGTGAGCTGAAGATTGAGATCCCTTGTGTCATCTCAAATCATGAAGACTTTCGTGACCTGGTGGAGTGGCACGGTATTCCCTACCACTATGTACCCGTGGACAAGAACAACAAGCAGGAATCTTTCGATAAGGTCGAGCAGCTGGTTGAAGAGGCTAATGCCGATTGTGTTGTTCTGGCGCGCTATATGCAGATTCTTCCACCGAACCTCTGTGAAAAATATGCTGGTCGTGTGATCAATATTCACCATAGCTTCCTGCCTTCTTTTGCGGGTGCCAAGCCTTATCATCAGGCTTATGAGCGCGGTGTTAAACTGATTGGTGCAACCTGCCACTATGTGACCGCAGAGTTGGATGCAGGCCCGATTATCGATCAGGATATTCAGCGTGTGAGTCATCGGCACACCATCGAAGATATGGTCCGTCTGGGCAAAGACGTTGAAAAAGCAGTGTTAGCCCGAGGCCTGCGCTGGCATATTGAAGACCGAGTTCTGGTGCATGAGAACAAGACGGTGGTTTTTAACTAAACCCTATTGTGCTGACTGACTTAACGAGCCAGTCAGGCTTTACATCGATAAGCTCTTTCAAGAGCTCAGGCAGCGGCTAAACTTGGGTCTTCAGACCGGATGTTTAAGCCGCTGTTTTTTTTGCGTAAATCCTGGCTATGAACTTAACTGAAGAGTGAGCTTTGATAAGAAGCGGTTCAGATGCATTTCGCCGCATCATAAGGGTTTACATGCAGAGGAGGCGTTAAGATGCCTAAGTCTGTCAGGGTCAGTGATTATATGGCTGATCAGCTGGTTTGTTTTACACCGGATATGAATATTTTTAATGCCGTGGATAAGCTATTGGAGCGGAATATTACCGGAGCCCCTGTTCTTGATGCCAAAGGTGCGTTGATTGGCATTCTGTCCCAAACGGATTGTTTGCAGAATGTACTTAAGGGCAGCTTTTATGATGACTCTGCTGATACGGTTGCTCATTACATGCAGACTGAAGTGGATACGGTTCGGGTTGATGAGGATGTTGTTTCTGTCGCTCAGAAACTGATCCGGAATCACCGGCGTCGGTTTCCTGTGGTTGATAGCAGTGGGGCTTTGGTTGGAATGATTACTGCTTCTGATGTCCTTCGGGTTATCCGGGATTTTGCTGAGCATCGTTAATCTCTAGGCTGTTAGGGTAAGGTATTGAAATACAGATGATAGTTGGGGCTGTGTAGGATATATCTTACAAGTACAGAGGGGATTCGCGACTATTGCCTCAGTGAGTGATCACCTAGAATGAAGTCTCTCGGGGAAATGTAGAAAAGCGCAATGGAAGCGAGTCCACGGAACGGACTGTTATCGTATATAGAGAGCCTCCAAGGATTGGAGGCTTTTTTTTGCCCAAATTTTCTCATGAGCCTGTTTTTTTATTCCACCCTCATCTGTCTGATAATTATTCGCCTTTCATCTGCCGTAGTGCACCAATACAATGTCTGCCTCGTAAACAGTCGCATTCTGGGTTAACCCGAATCTGTCTGTATCAACGAACGTTTCTCACAAGGACATTCCCGTGATCGCCCAAAAAGAGACTTCTTGTCGTCTGATCTCATTGCTTATTGTTTCGGTGGCCTTTTGGGCTTCTTTATTCAGCCTGACTGCCAGAGCGGAGCGGATTATATTTCCAATCGTTTTCAGTTCTCCGGATACCGGGTTTGCAGGGGGGGCGGCTGTTATTTGGGCTTTACCAAATCCGGAGGCCGGGGAGAATAAGAACGATACCGTTCGGGTTTTTGGTTTTCTGACTCAAAAAGGCCAGATGATGGCCTCAGTGGGGACAAGTCTTTATCGTGATCAGGGATATATGCTGTTAGAACCCTCGGTTACTTTTGGAAAAAGTGCTGAGACCAGTTATGGGCTGGGAGGTGTGAGCTCATCGGACTCGGAAGAGAGTTATGAAACTGAGTTTGTTAGTCTGAAATTTGGAGCAGGTTGGAACCTTTTAAGAGAGAGTTATTTTGGGCCTACAATCAAGTTTCAGAGCCGGGAATATACAGATGTGTCCGAGGCGGTAAATCTGAGACGTTATTTGGCCGCCAATGATGAAAAACTGGAATCGACTCGAATTGGATTAGGGGTTCAGCTGAAACGGGATACCCGGAATAATAATTTCTACCCGGAGAAAGGTGTTTACAGCGTAGCTGATTTCACGGTGTTTGATGAGTCATGGAAGAGTGACTATACCTTCAATCTTTTTACTCTGGAGCACCGTCGTTTTATACCTCTGGATCCACGCTCTGTATTTGCTATTCAGGCTAAAATTAAGGCTGCCAGTGGGCATGTGCCTTATGACCAAATGCCATCTATTGGAGGCTCTCAAAGTCTTCGTGGTGTTTTGCAGGCTCGTTTCAGGGACGATCTTGCGCTCTCGAGCCAACTGGAGTGGCGTCATATTCTGACACAGAAGATAGGGGTTGTAGCTTTTACAGGTTTTGGTGATGTGTTCCCATCAGTCGATGAAGTTGGGATATCCGATCTCAAATATGCCTTCGGAGTTGGTGGTCGTTATGCGCTGGGTCAGCAGCAGCGCATTAATTTAAGTTTAGACTTGGGGTACAGCGATGCCTTAGGCGATGCTGAGGCAGATGGTTTTAACGTCTACTTTCAGGTGGGTGAGGCTTTCTGATCCCGCTGTGAATCAATTGGCCTGAATAGGGTGGTCGCTTCAGACTGTTATATTTGGGCTGCGACTGTCGTGTGGAATACGGATCGATGAACTTTTCTTCCAACGAGATTGAAGGTCTCTGGGTATGGGTTGCGAATATAGCGGCCATCGTGGCTGTGCTTCATGCTATTCGTCATGCTCAGTGGAAAAAGCTTTTTGCTGATACGCAGTTTCAGCATCTTTATCTTGGTGCCACTGTTTTTGTGACCTTACTTTGGCAGCTTAAGGCAGATATCACACCTTTGGTCAGCCTGCATTTTCTGATGTCGATGACGCTAACCGTTATGTTCCGGTGGCATTTTGCGCTATTGGCCAGTGTGCTCGCGCTTGCAGGTTTAACCTGGAGCGGTAAAGCGCCCATTGAATTGTTTGGCGTTAATGTTTTTACCACGGGTGTCGTGCCTGTCGCAGCCAGCTATTTTATCTATCGGTGGGTGGATGAGTATCTGCCAGACAACTTTTTTGTCTTGCTTTTTATTGGTTGCTTTTTTGGTAGTGCTTTAACGGCTCTGGCCTCTGGTTTGTCGTTAATGGTTGGTTTGTGGCTAGGGTCCACAGCCTACGACTTTGCCCGTATATCCAGTGAATATTTTCTTTTTCTGCCCGTTATTTTGCCACCGGAAGCTGTCGTCAATGGCATGTTGTTGAGCTCCATTATGGTCTTTAAGCCGGATTGGGTACAAAGCTTCGACTATCAGCGCTATTTTGATGATAAATAACGTTTTTTCTTCCGGATTATCACTCTTTTGAGTGGAATGAATCTCATTTTCTGTTAATATTCTGCCCGTCCCGGGGGAGTAGTCGCTCTTCTTGTCCGAAGGTTTTATTCCAGAAACCGATCGGACCAAACCAGAGGTTTACATCAACATAGTTGGTCCTCAATGACCATGGTGTAAACAGCCGCATTGAACGCAATCGGCCTGACGAGACCTGTGACACAACATGCTGAACCGGGGCCGGAGCAGCGTGATGTGTCATAGTGTTTGTTCTCTGCCGGCCCCTCAAGTGAATTCCATGGAAGCATTTCTTTTTTCAACTTTTTCAGTAGCGCTTGCCGAAATTGGCGACAAGACTCAGCTGCTGGCGTTTCTTCTGATTTCCCGATTCCGTAAACCCTGGCCGATTATCTGGGGTATTCTGGTAGCGACCCTGGCAAATCATGCGATTGCAGGCTGGTTAGGCGCTGTTGCTGCTGATTGGCTGCAGGGCGCCTGGTTGACCTGGTTGGTGGGAGGCTCCTTTATTGCGGTAGGTCTCTGGATTCTGATTCCCGATAAAATGGATGATGAGGAGGAGAACCCGTTTGAGAAATACGGGGCTTTTGTAGCGACCGTTATTCTCTTCTTTATTGCTGAGATCGGAGATAAAACACAGGTCGCAACTGTTATTCTGGGGGCCCAGTTTGAATCTCTGTTCTGGGTTGTGATGGGGACGACAGTGGGTATGATGCTGGCGAATGTGCCCGTGGTGGCGATTGGTCATCTTGCGGTGGATAAGTTGCCTCTGAAGTGGATCCGTATTGTAGCCAGTTCTGCCTTCGTTATTCTGGGGGGCTGGGTGTTGCTGTCTGAGCAGGCGATTATGGGCTGAAGGCGTTTGGCAGTACTCTTTCCGGCGTATTGCTCAAACACAAAGCCGGTTGAATCCAGAGGGATTCAACCGGCTTTTTGATTTCATAAGGGTGGATTCACTCGCGAACAGGGCGTTTTTGTAGCTTTCGCTGCAGTGTTCTGCGGTGCATGCCGAGCTGGCGGGCAGTGGCCGAAATATTGCCGTCGTTTTCCGTCAACACCTTCTGAATATGCTCCCAGGTGAGGCGGTTGACGCTCATCGGTTTTTCCGCAATTTCCTGCTCAGGGTTAGCATCTGTTTGTTGCAGGGCTGCCAGTATTTCATCGGTGTCTGCTGGCTTGGGAAGGTAGTTCACGGCACCCAATTTAATCGCTTCTACTGCGGTGGCGATGCTGGAGTATCCGGTGAGGATCACGACTTTGCAGTCGGGTATCCGCTGGATCAGTTGGGGTAACAGGTTAAGCCCGGTATCACCTTCCATCTTCAGATCCAGAGAAGCGAGGCTTGGCTGGTGCTCTTCAATCAGTGGCAAGGCTGACTCAGCGGAATCCGCAACCACAGGGGTGTAGCCCCGTCGGCTCAGCGAGCGTGACATCACCTGAGTGAAGACAGGATCATCATCAACAATCAGAAAGACCTTGTTTCTAAGTCCTGTCATTGAGGGGGTACTTTGGCTGTTATTCAGGCTTTGGGGGCTCATCGTTCGAGTCCTCTTGTCGTGTATCAGGGCTGTTTGCATCAGAACTGCGTGGCTGGATAACCGGTAGGGTTACTTCTGTTAAGGTGCCGGTTTCTGCTGGGCCATCACTTTGCTGAGTGCTGATTGTTTTGTTTATGTTATCACTGTTCAGACTATAAAGACGCACGGTACCCTGAAAGCGGTTGATCGTAGCATGGGTCAGAAACAGGCCTATTCCCATGCCTTCCTCTTTGGTCGAGATAAAAGCTTCGCCCAGATGTGCGGCGACATCCGGATCGATACCCGGACCATAATCCCGGATTCGAATCACACATTCATGATCATTCCAGCGTACACTGATATCGACCCGTTGCGGGCTGACATCTGCCGCGTTGTTCAACAGGTTCAGTAGTGCCTGTTCCAGGGTTTTATCCCGCTCCAGTAAAGGCATCGGCTGCTTTTTACTGCAATCTAAGCTGAAGTGAACATCGGGTCGTAACACCTGCCAGTCTTCAATAATCGGGGCGATAAAGTCGCAGACAGGGGTGCGTGTGATTCGATTGATTTCTGCCTGCTGGGTCAGTAACTGTAGTTTGGTTTTGCAGCGGTCAACCTGTTCCCGCATCAGGGCTAAATCTTCCTGCAGTAGTTGGTCTTCCGGGTAATCCCGGCTGATATCCTTCAGCATGACAGCCAGAGTGGACAAGGGTGTTCCCAGCTCATGGGCGGTTCCTGCTGCCTGAGTGGCCACAGCCAGTATTTGTTCATCCCGCAGCACCTGCTCCCGAACGTCCCCAAGCATCTTCTCTCTGTGCCTTAGTGTGTGGGCCATCTTAAAGACAAACGTCGTAATGAGTCCGGTTGAAAGCAGAAAGTTCAGCCACATACCCAGCAGATGAAGATTAATACCTGCGCCAGTATGGCTGAGTTCCGGTACCGCGATATAGAACTGCATCAGGAAGGTATAAGAGCTGAGTACTGCTGCGGCGATAATCCAGGTGAAAATCCATGGCAATGTTGCCGCACTGATTGTCAGCGGCACCAGAAAATAAGAGATAAAGGGGTTATTCGCGCCACCGGAGTAATAGAAAAAGAGGCTAAGTCCGATGACGTCCGCCAGCAGGTGAAACAGGTATTCCGAATCGGTGACCTGATAGGGTAGGCCCAGTCGCCACCAGGTCAGCATATTCAGTGCGGCCATCACGATGATAATCATGATCAGAGGTATTGCCAGCAGGTGAATCTTGAGGATCTCCGTGCCTATGATGATCGACAGCAGAAAGCCAGTCCAGGCGATACCCCGGATTAGAGTCAGACGAATCAGATTACGCCCTGGTGTCGATAATGGCAGTGGCTGGTGCATGCAAGTAACCGCGAGTAGTGGACAGAAATATTATGAGAAATATCAAAACATTATGCACTTTTGCCACTGCAAACGGGAGTCTTAACAACGTAGCAAAATGTCGCAGCAGTAAAATACGATATTGCAGCAATATGAATGATCTGTCCTGAGTTATGCCTCGTAAAAGCCGCATAACACGTCTTTTTCCCAACAGAGGAGAGTCAGGGATATGCGTTATATCCTGTTGTTATGGTCATTGTTTGTGCTGACTGGGTGTAGCTCTATGGATATCGAAGATTTTTCAAACAAAGAACCCAAACTGGTACTGGAAGATTATTTTCAGGGCAAAACTTATGCCTGGGGTGTATTCGAAGACAGATTTGGTACTGTGCGTCGTCAGTTTCAGGTTGAGGTGGATGGTCATTGGAACGGTAAAACCTTAACCCTTGAGGAGTATTTTCTCTATGACGATGGCGAGAAAGATAAGCGAACCTGGGTGATTACGAAGCATCCGGATGGTCGCTATACGGGTACCTTTGGTGAGATTGTCGGCGATGCGGAGGGCTTGGTTCGGGGTAATGCTCTTAATTGGGTCTACGTGATGGACCTTCCCGTTGGCGATGATACCTGGCGGGTTAAGTTTGACGACTGGATGTTCCTGCAGCCCGGTAAGGTGATGATTAATCGTGCTGTGGTTAAAAAGTGGGGTTTCGAGCTGGGAACGGTCACCCTGTTCTTTACGCCGGAGAAGATGCTCAACGGAGCGCCATTTCAGCTTGCTGATGAGTCATTCGGTGAGTGATCTGCTACTGCGCCAGGATGTCTGACCTGTATCTGATACAGGCATCCTGGCGTGTTGAATACTCTCTGTTGATTTTCAGTTTATGGCAGGTCTACGCAAACGCGTTAGCCTTTTGGTCTTCGAAAACCACGCATTGATTCCGGCCCTGACGCTTGGCTGTGTACAGAGCCTGATCCGCTTGTTTCAGTACCTGTTCCGGTGTCTGTGAATGATGGGTGTAACAGGATATGCCTATGGAGATCTGGATAGACCCGATCTGCGCCAGTGTCATTTCTGCGACACTGGATCGCAAGCTTTCGGCTATCTTCTGAGCCTCATCCTGAGGTGTCTCTGGTAAAACCAGAACAAACTCCTCGCCACCGGTTCTGGCGATAATATCCTGCTCTCGTGAGAGTTCAGCCATTTTTCGGCTCAGGCTGACAAGTGCCTTGTCACCGGCCTCATGACCAAAGCGGTCATTGACGCGTTTGAAGTGATCGATATCCAGAGCCAGTATCGAAAATGGTTTGCTATTCTGCTGTAATTCGCCGAGGGAAAGTTCCAGACTCCGCCGGTTATAGGCACCCGTCAGTGGATCCGTTGATGCGGCATGACGTAGTTGTCCGATCTGATGCTGAAGAAGAGTAAAACCTTTTAGCATTGCCTGCTTAAGTTCACTGCTCTCAAAATACCAGGACCGTATCATTCTGAGATGGTGGTAGGTATTCGGTTGATCCATGGTTCTGGCCGACTGGGCAAGTTGCTTTAGCGGACGGGCGATCAGTCGGGATAACATCCATATGGTGAGGAAAATTACTATCGCCAGAGGCAGTGAGCGATAAAAGACTTCAGCCATCAGGTCATTCAGGGATGCCAGTGTATCCTCTACTGGTCGCTGGGCCACAACGCCCCATTGGGCCAGCCCAATTGGCGCAAAGCCAGCCAGCATTTGAATACCCTTGCTGTTCGTTACTGTCAGTGCTCCGGCATGTCCTTCCAGAACCTGAGAGATCACCTGATTTTCACCCACCACCTGACCTAAACGGTTTTGATCCGGATGATAGATCAGACGTCGGTTGGCATCCACGACATAAATATAGGAACCATCTTTGTAGTAATGTGTGGCCAATAGATCATTGAGGATGCTGCGCTCCTTAAGATAAAGAGTGCCACCAATATAACCCTGATAATTTCCTTTAACATCAAACAGGGGATGGGAGATAAAGACCAACAAACGCCCTGTTGCAGAGATGTAGGGAGGGCTGATCAAGGGTTTCTTTTCTTGTAAGGCTTCTTTAGCACCGTCAGAGGTCAGACGTTCGCCGATAATTTCTAAGGTGTTAGGAGATGTCGCCAAAACCTGCCCGTTATGGTCAGCAATAACGACAGAATTGAAACTGTCGGTTTGCAGACGTAAGCGGTCAGCCTGATGAAGAAGGTAAGCCTCATCCTGTAAGTGCCCACGTAGTTCATCTGCGGCAAAGGCTATCTGTTGTTGGGCGGCTTTCAGGAAGTTATTGGTTGTTGATGCCAGTTTGGTCGCGTAGGCAAAGTTGCTGTCCAGTTCATGCTTGATGAGTTGCTTCTTCTGTACCTCATAACTGGCATAAAAGCTGTTAATTAAGGTCAGCATAGCCGCTGAGAAAGACAGTAGCAGGATAAGACGGTTCAGGGTCAGGTAATTACCGCGCGTCGGTTTTTGCTGGTGCGAATCAGATTTTCCTTCCTGGATCGTTGAAGCAATCGACGGTTCTGCAAGCTGAACCTGCAGGTGTTCGGTTTGGAGTCGATCCATGATCTGTCATTTCCTATGAGCTGAGAATTCTTCAGATGAACGATGGGATTTAACGCAGTATTTCATAGTCTTGTAATGTACGCGGGAAATAATAGCGGCTGTAAAAATAAAAGCGAGCCTTTCATGCCCGCTTTTTGTGCGTTGCAGAAGGTTTTAGACTCAAGTCAACTCAGTTGGATTCATCAGTTGTTCTAAAGTCTGGCGGTTGATGCCGGTCATCTCCTGTGCAACATCGATCACCGGGCGTTTCTCCTTGTAAGCTTTTTTAGCGATTTCGGCAGCTTTCATATAGCCAATCACAGGGTTTAGCGCCGTCACCAGAATCGGGTTTCGCCCAAGGCTTTCTTCGATCACATCATGGTTGATGGTGAAATCTGCTACTGCTTTATCGTTAAGATGCTTAGCGCTTTCTGTCAGCAGTTCAAGGCTGTCGATCAGATTGCAGGCGATGACCGGTAGCATCACATTTAACTCAAAGTTACCGGATTGACCGGCAATGGTGATAGTGCTGTCATTGCCTATGACCTGAGCCATCGCCATGGCTACAGCTTCCGGAATCACAGGGTTCACTTTGCCGGGCATAATAGATGACCCGGGTTGTAGCGCTGTTAGCGAGATCTCACCTAACCCCGCCAAAGGGCCGGAATTCATCCAGCGCAAATCATTGGCAATTTTCATCTGAGCGACGGCACAGGTTTTCAACGCACCGGACAAAGCTACTGCAATATCCTGACTGCCGATTCGGGCAAAGGCGTTTTCAGCCGGCGAGAAATGAATGCCGGTGTTCAGACTCAGGTGCCGGCAGAACAGTGCTTTAAAATCCGGATGAGCATTGATTCCGGTACCTACAGCAGTTCCGCCCTGAGCCAGCTGATGCAGCTGAGGTTGCAGGTTCCTGAGTTGATGCACCGATTCATCAAGTTGATGTGCCCAGGCTTGTAGCGTTTGTCCGAAAGTCACCGGCATGGCATCCATCAGGTGTGTTCGGCCGGTTTTAGTCACTTCTTTAAGATCATCAGCCCGGCTTTTCAGCGTCTGGCTTAGCTGATTTAGCGCCGGTATCAGTTGGTCGCTGAGTAAAATCGCAGCACTGATATGCAGAGCGCTGGGAATGCTGTCGTTGCTGCTTTGCCCCAGGTTCAGTTCATCATTGGGGCTGATATCCTGCCCCAACTCGGCTCCTACCAGGTGGGCAAGCACTTCATTGGCGTTCATGTTACTGCTGGTACCTGAGCCTGTCTGAAAGCGGTCAACAGGGAAGTGCTGCATCAGATCTTCAGAAATCAGCATCCGGTCAACCTGAGCTGATATCGTTTCGGCAACCTTGGGGGCCAGCAGTTCAAGCTCTGCATTAGCCGATGCTGCAGCCTGTTTGACCCTCAGTAATGCGCGAATAAAGGGTGCAGGCATCGGTTTATTACTAATGGAAAAGTTATTAATGGCACGCTGGGTTTGCGCGCCATAAAGAGCGTCGGATGGAATTTCCACGGCGCCCATGCTGTCATTCTCGGTTCTAAATTTCATGCGCTGTCCTTACCCGGAAGTGCTAATGCAAACCACCGGTTGATGTGGGAATATCATATTCAGACTATAGCATAGGTCATAGCTCTGCTTTTTGAAGGTTTTGCCCGATAATCTGCTTAAAAGCCAGCGTATTAAACGGTTATTGATAGAAACATTAAGGAATTGAATGTGATTAAACAGATACGACAGCTCATTTTTGCTGCCAGCGCGGGATTGATGCTGCTGACCAGTACAGAAGCGTTTGCTCATGCGGCACACTGCAAGGATACCGAACTGGGTGAGCTGATGAAGGAGATGAAGCAGGAGCTGAAAGGCTATGTTAAGAGCTTTAAGCAATCGGACCAGACTGCTATGCAACAGCATTTGGATGAATTGATCAGAGATTCTCAGGAAGCAAAGGCGCTGATTCCGTTGAAATATGAGAATCATACTTCCGGTTCCGTTGATATCCAGCGCTATCAAAAGGGCATGCAGGACCTGTTGGATATGCTCGAACAGTTGAATCAGGCTGGTACTGATAAACGCAGAATAAAAGCGCTTCTGGCTGAGGTTAAACAGCACAGCAAAGACGGTCACGAGGCATTTCGTAAGGATTGTGACTGACGCTTTTGCCGTGCTGACGGGTGCTGTTGATCTTTCCTGTGCAGATAGCTATTCCTCAACTTCCGGGAGGGCGTAGGCCATCACTGCGCCCAGCACTCCAAGCACAGAAAGCGCCATAATCAGATTCAACGCATCAAAGCCGCTAAGGGCACTGCTAAAACCGATCAGTAGCAAAACAACACCGATACAGGTATTGCTTACCGAGACATAATCCGTGCGTTGGTTTCCCGACGCCATATTTACCAGGTAGGTTTTCCGGCCGATTCGAACCCCTTCATGGGCAATCGTGAGCAGAAAATACCCCAACGGTAGCAGCCAGATGCTGGCCAGAAGGTCTGGCAGATAAACCGCGATAGCATTGATCGTGATACCTAAAGCAGCGGCAATGATGGCCGCAACCATCATTACCTGTCGGCTGGAATGGTCGGCAAACATCCCCCAGAAGGGGCCGGAAAGCATTCCGGCAAGACCGCTGGTAATCACAAAAATACCTAAGGCCAGCGTTACGGACTGATATTCACTGGATAAGATGACATAGTAAGGGGCCGACAACGCGGTGCAGAGCAGCAGAGACCGGGTCAGCACAAAATGACGAAACGCCTTATCGGTTTTTAGAAGGTTGAGTTTTTTCAGGGCGTGAAGAAAGCCGTTTTTACCGCCATCAGTCTCACCGGGTTCTTCTGTCACCTGAGAGAACAGCAACGCTGCCAGCAGCCAAAGAGCGCCGCCAATACCGATAAACATCGCATAAAACAGAAGGTCGTTTTCGGCACCATCAGAGTGACCTTTAAAGTAAAGCAGTCCACCAACAACCAGTGTAATCCCGCCAGCCATACTGGCAGCCAGTCCGCTTAAACGGCCGCGTTTGGGTTTAGGGATGGTCTTTCCGGTGACATCTTTGGAGGCGACTGAGCACAAGCCTCGGG
Source organism: Oceanospirillum sp. (assembly GCF_982874595.1). Classification (NCBI taxonomy): domain Bacteria; kingdom Pseudomonadati; phylum Pseudomonadota; class Gammaproteobacteria; order Oceanospirillales; family Oceanospirillaceae; genus Oceanospirillum; species Oceanospirillum sp. Next base: position 13,443 of record NZ_CEYNZH010000045.1, read on the forward strand.
CAAGGCTGAAGATCACCAGAAAAGCGATCACCGTCCAGCCTGCGGCATCGCCCGTCAGGTAAAAAAGGCTCAGTGCGATAGCAAACATGCAGAGTGCCTGAATCACAGAACCCAATACCCAAGCGGTTTTACGGATTGCCATCTTGCGAACGTAGCTGGCGATCAGCAGTTGTGGTATCAGAGAACCGGACTCCCGAATCGGTACCAGAAAGCCGATTAGGTAGAAGGGGGCTCCCGCCATATTCATCAGAGCGGGCAACACGACCTTAGGGTTAGCAAAGGCATCTCCAAGCTTGGTAAGAAACTGACTGAACAGGGTCTTGTTGAAATTGCCGGGAACTTCCCTGCAGGCCTCAGGGCTGATGTCCTTACAGGCGCGGGCATCTTCCTCGTTAGCGAGTTTATCGTAGAGATTATCGACCAGCTTTTCCATTTAACCCTCTCTGTTGGGCTGTTAATTCGCCATAAATCAGTAGGTTAATAAGTTAACATGGCATTATGTTGAATTGTAGGAAGCTGTCAGACATTCTTGGGGCTGGCGTTTGATTTACCCTCTTTTATGATATCTTCAAGCGGTATAGTTATATCAATTAAGCACACTATATAAACCTGCAGTTAACATCTGATCAAAGGACAGAAATGGAAATTGAAATAAATCTCAACAAGCCGATTGAAGAGGCAGAAGTGATTGGCCTCTATCGTGCTAATGGCTGGTCATCTGCCGAGAAACCGAAGCAGCTGATACCGGCGCTTCAGAACTCCCATACTCTGGTAACCGCTCGCATCAATGGCGAGTTGGTGGGTATCGGGAATGCCATTTCGGATGGTCATCTGGTGGTGTATTACCCGCACATGCTGGTGCACCCGGATCATCATGGTGAAGGAATTGGCCGCAAGATGATGCAGGCGATGCAGTCTGTTTATGACGGTTTCCATCAGCAGATGCTGACGGCTGATGGCGATGCCGTGGCTTTCTACAAGGCGCTGGGGTTTGAACGAGCGGGTAAAACTGAGCCAATGTGGGTATATGCCGGGAATGAGCATTAATCTCATAAATAGCTCGTTTTCAAACAGGCTTAGTCCGTTATATTGTCCTGCCTGAATGACTTGTTTTCATCGTGACTTTTTATAAGAATAGCGCGGCTATGAGGTTGATTGATCCTTCTGTTCAGTTAAAGGAAACCAGCCAGAATTGCCTCTTGTAATGCAAAATACTATCTAATGAGAGGTTAAAAGGAGCGTATGGATCGGATTGCACTAGGTCGCGTATTTATGAACGGCGGCGGTTTATTGCTTGTCTCCACAGCGGCAATTGACTGGGCTGAGATCATTGGAATTAACAATGGTTACCTGGCCATTGGAGGTACTATCGCTATGGTGGTTGGTTATGGTTTGGGTAGAAACGAGCTGTGACCAGCTACCTCACACGGGAAGACGTGTAGTCGGTGCGTTTATTTTTTGTTGTTTTCATCTGAAGTGTCTTGGGTTTCAGTTGATAAATTCCTTCCACCTCTCTGCTATGGAAAACAAGGATGCCTGTGACAAGCCGACGATTACCTTTTTGTGCTGTTCTCAGGCAATACCGTATTTTCCTGTTAGCGACAATGCTTGTGGCGTGTATCTCTGGTTTTATTGTTTCTTTAGGCATTAAGGTCACCGAGGAGACTTTTTATCACTCTCTCGATCAGGAATCGGAAGTCCTGGAAAAAAGTTTTAACACTCTGTTAGAACGGACCTACAAAAATATGGAGATGATTGCGACTTTTATCAGCAATAACAGTGAAGTCCAGCAGCTCTTTTATGGCGGTAAGTTAGCCGTTGAATCTGAAGGCGGTGGCCCCGGTGGCGATGTTGCTGCGGTTTTCAGAGATGCACTGAATGTTTCTGTTTCTGAGCGTTGGAAAAAGATCCAGAATAAGTTTGATGTCCGTCAGCTTCACTTTCATCTGGGTCCTGGATCTCTCAGTTTTCTTCGGGTTCATCGTCCGGAAAAATTTGGTGACCGGATGGATGAACTGCGCTACACCGTCGTGGATACCAATGCCTATCTTAAGTCTGTTCAGGGCTTTGAAACGGGTAGGGTTTATTCAGGTTTACGCGGTGTTGTGCCTGTTTTCGCAATTGATGCGGATACGAAACAAGAGGTTCATGTCGGAGCGCTGGAAGTTGGCACCTCCTTCAAAACAGTACTGAACATTTTTGATAACACACAGGATGTCGGTGTTGGCGTGTTACTCAAAAAAGACCATGTTGAAAATGCGATGTGGCCTGACGCTGTTCGCCGGCACTTTGACGGTTTAATTAAAGATTGCGATTGTTATCTGGAGGCGGAATCACGCGCTGGTGAATTATCGGAGCTAATTCGCTTGTCCGTGAATGATCAATCTCTTGGCCTTGATCACGCCTCAGCTGCAAAACTTTTCCCCCTTAATGGACGTTATTACGGCTTTTCTCAGATCCCTCTGTTTGACTACAAAAACAGTTTAAAAGGAGATAACCCGGACAATCGGGTGGGCTATATCGCTTTTTGGTTTGATCGAACCGCGGCTTATCAACAGCTACAGCAGACTAAAAAACAGTACATCTTTTTTGGTATAGCGGGTTTCTTCTTTGTCGCTCTGATTATGTTGCTGGTTGTTCGTTTTTATACCCGTTACCTGACCCGACAGGTTGATGAGAAAACCCAGGCATTGCAGGAACGTGCTGACCAGCTTAAAGCTGCCCAGCGAATTGCCCATCTCGGGCACTGGCAATGGATTCCTGCAACAGGCCAAATAACGGTATCGGATGAAGTGTATCGTTTGTTAGGGCTTGATCCCTATGAAGATACGGATCTCGAAGGTTTTATTCGTTGTGTGCATCCGTCTGATCGTGATGACGTGCGGAATACCCTGCAGAAGGTGAAAAAGGGTACAGCCTGTAACCTGACGCATAAAATTGAAACCTCTAACGGTGATGAAAGGTATGTGCGTAATCGAATGCAGGCGCTGAGAAACAGCGAGGGGCAGGTTGACCGCATTTTAGGTACGGTCCAGGATATCTCCAATCAGATCAAGCTTCAGAAGGCCGTGGAGGCTAAAGAACGTCTGTATCGTCAGATTTTTGAACGAAACCGAGCGGTAAAGTTGCTACTTAATCCTGTGACTGGCGATATTATCGATGCTAATGATGCGGCCCAGCGCTACTATGGCTACAGTCATGAAAAGCTCACTGGTATGCGCATTGACCAGATCAATACGTTAAGCATTGATGAGTTAAAAGCTGAGTTTGGTCGAATTCAGGATGAAAACCGTGACTATGGATCTTTTAAGCATCGGTTGGCTAACGGTGACATCCGAGATGTGGAAGTCTATACCAGTAACGTGGAATACGACGATCAGCATTTCTATCATTCGATTATCTTCGATGTTACTGAGCGTAATAAAATGGTTGCCAAGCTTCAAAATGCAGCCATGCATGACAGCCTAACCGGTCTTTTTAATCGTCGCAGTGTTGATTATCGGGCTGAGGCAGAGGTTTCGGACTACCAGCGGTCCGGACAAAAGTTTTCTGTCATGATGCTGGATATCGATCATTTCAAATGCTTTAACGACACTTACGGCCATGATATTGGTGATGTCGTTCTTAAAACGGTTGCCAGTTTGATTGAATCTCAGGTGCGAAGCAGTGACCTGGTCGGGCGATTTGGCGGGGAGGAGTTTATTGTTCTCGCCCCGGACACAAACCTTGAAAGCGTTAGAAAACTTGCGGAACGCATTATAAGCACGGTACGCAATCATGTGATAGACGTTAATGGTGAGGTGCTGCACATTACGTTATCCGCCGGTGTTGCAACGTTGGGAGAGAGTTTTATTCCTGAGAGTGTGACTGATCTCAAAGAGAGCTTCTATCAGTTGGTCAAACAGGCCGATGAAGCATTATACGAGGCGAAGAATAATGGGCGCGATCAGGTCGGTGGTTAGCGCCTGAGCGAGTTCGTCTATTCTGATAGTCGTTATCGCTATTGTCACCCGTCGCTGCAGATTGACTCAAGGGCTGGCAAGTGAAGTTGAAACCCCGTTGTCATAAAATATCGGTATGACTGAGAATGATCTGAGTGTCGGTAAGAACTTTGAGATTATTACGGATTGTTTGGTTTTATGGCGTGCATCCTGTTGCTTGGCCGGAACGAAGCAGATTTAAAAACGGGAGGGTAAAGTGTTTTTTGAAGGATTGATTGGTCGCCCAGCTCAGGTTTTGTTACCTCTTTTTTTACTTTTGCTCAGCGGCTGTAGTTTGCTGCAACCCCAGCAGACAACACCAGAGCCGTCAGAAGTCGTTACAGAAGAGGACAAGCCTTTGTCTGTATCTGACACGCTTAAGGTTTTGCCTGAAGGTGAAATAACCGGTGTCGTATCTTATCGTGAGCGTATTGCGCTTTTACCTCGTGCTTTTGTGCGTGTGGTGCTTATTCAGGAAGGTAAGAAATCGGAACCCCCTCAGGAGGTTGCTGAGCAAATTTTCCATCCGGCCGGACAGGTCCCTTTTGATTACCGCCTGAAGTTTAACCCTGAAGATATCCGGGGTGGCTTCCGATATGTGATTAAAGGTCAGATTTTCTCGGAAGATGAACGCTTGCTCTTTGCCAGTAAAGCGCCTGTCCCGGTCGAACCTCTGGGGCCAAAACGTGAGATTAACCTGCGCCTTATACAGGTTCCTATCACCCATCAATCTCAGCTTAAACCTGTAACGGCTGCTATCAGCCGGGTTTTTCAGTGCGGTGATTTTGCCTTTGGAACCCGAACCGGAATTGGAGAGATTGCGCTGTACCTGCCTGAAGGCATTCTTGTGTTGTCCCAGGTGCGTTCTGCGTCGGGGGTGCGCTACCGAGAAGGTGATACGCTTTTCTGGATGAAGGGGGATCAGGCGATGCTATCTCATCAGGGGACGTTTTACCGGCAGTGCCTGCGTAATGTCCGGCGTGAAGCCCGAGATCCCGTCGAACGTCGCCCGGTAGATTTTCGGGCTATTGGTCAGCAGCCTACCTGGTTGCTGGAGGTTGTCTCCGGTCATAATCTGAATCTGATTACAGAATACGGACAGAAGCGGGTTCAGTTGCCAGAGCCCAGTATTATCAGTCAGCAAGACAAAGTCGTCTTTCGTGCTAAAGACGATGAGAACCGGGTATCAGCTTCTGTTCGGGGCGAGGGTTGTTGGCTAACGGCTTTAGAAGGTGAAACCGGTTCCCGTAAAGAATGGCCGGACAAGGTGAGTGTCTGGTGGAACGGGCAGCATTATGAGGGCTGTGGTGAGTTTCTTCACTGATGTTGTTCAATACCTGAAAACGGGATCATTGATCCCGTTTTTTGTTTCTAATAAGTAAGGTTGGGACGTCAGGCTGCCCTGTTTAAGCCCAGATCCTTAGTAAGACTCTGGAGCGAAAAAGCGGCAATCTCCTCGGGTTCAACTGTTCGGGTGATTTTGACTTTTCGGTAGGGATCTGCAGCCAGATCAAGGTCTCGTTGCTTCGGAAGAGGTTGCCCCTGATGGTTAAAAAGGCAGCGTATTTTGGGGCGGGAACGGGAGGTTTGAGTGACATCCGTCACCATGCCGATCTGCTGTTTGTTGAGTTCAACCAAGGTACCTACGGGATAAACACCAACAGCGCGAATAAAGCGTTCCACCAGCTTGCCGTCGAAATTCTGGTTTCGCATGCTATAGACCTTTCTCAATGCCTGTGTTGGGGTTTCTTGATTGCTAAAGTGTCGATTTCGGGTCATGGCCTCAAAGGTTGTAGTGATTGCCAGAATGCGAGCCTCAAGAGGAATCTTGCGTCCTGAAATGCCGGCAGGATAGCCGGTACCATCAAAGCGCTCATGATGGTAGGCGATAACAGCGTTTAGAGGGCGAAGGGCAGAGGACTGGTGCAGAATATCGCAGCCGTAGTTAACGTGTTGTTGAATGCTGATACGTTGACCGATACTGAGGATCTCTTTCTGATCAAGCAATTCAGCCGGTACCCTTATCATGCCGATATCATGCAGCAGCGAACTCATACAGAGTTTATGCAGTTGTGCTTTAGACATGCCGAGGCTGCGACCAAAATTAAGGCTTAGAATTGCGACATCCAGTGACTTCCGCTCTAAAGTGCTGTCTTTTTCTTCCAGCTGACTGAGAAGAGCCAATGTGCCGGGGCGGGCCAGGGTCGATATCAGCAATTTTTTTGACATTGCCTGAATACTGGCATCATCAATTTTTTGTCCGCTTCGGACTCTCTCAAAGTTAATGTTCAGAACATCAAGGCATTCATGGAAGCTATCAATGACAAACTGCTTGGAAACCCTTGCCGCCAAAGGTTCTTCGTTTTTTTCCGGGGGCTTTTGAGGTTCAGGTTTATGGCTGCGTTCTTCTGACTTCGGAAGAGTAGGTTTTAAAGGGGCAAACTCTGAAGTGGTCTCTGTATCTATTTGAGTGGCATTTGATGTTGACTCAGTCTGTCTGGCTTTTTCCTGTTCATTGGTTGTTTGATGATCTTCAATCGATACGATCTTGCAGTGTTGTAGCAGAAGCGCCAGATCTTCGCCTGAGTCAAGAATGAAAGGACTAGTCCACTTGGGACTTTTGCTCCAGCCAATATCCAAGGCGACAATTTTCATGCCTGGCATTAGCTGTGTTACGGGGATGTTCTGACGCATTTTAAATCCTGAACAGCTGGTGGGACTAACCCTACATGTTGAATTACTACTTTCAAATCAAACATGAAGCAGTAACATCATATTCCGTGTGAAAGAATAGAAGATTATCTGTACCTAAAAAAGTGATGAAGTGCGGTTGTTTGAATTTGTAAGATTGTGCTTGGTCATTGGTTGCAAAACCAAGATGTGGTATTTGCTTCAGTTAAATTGCGTCAGACCGGAATATGGCAGTAGAGTCGGCCACCTTCGTCTATCTCATTAAAATGCCCATCCAACTGAGCAGAAAGCACTTTCAGGCTCTGACGTATCTGTTCTGCCCAAGGTTTCTGGTTGCATACCGGTTGTCCGTCGCTGAGCGTTATCTGAATCTGAAGACGTTTTTCCAGACTGCCGGGGGCGGTTTTAGATGCCGTTTCTTTTGTCAGAGAAATTATCAGGTCCGCTCCATTGGACTGTATCAGTGCTAATTCGAGCATGCTGACAACCATCAGCTCTAATCGTACCGGGTCAGATGTAATGCGCTGAGGGAGCTCATCACTTAGCCTGTAATCCAGAATCCAGCCTTCAAGGCGGCTTTGGGGCAGGTAACTTTGTAAAACCTTATTCATCAGTTCACTCAGTGAGATTGTTTGATGTTTTACCGGTGGCAGCTGCTCTGTCTGGCACAGGGTAAGGGTGTTTCTCAGGCGCTGTTGGTGGGCATGAAGATCTTTGGCCAGATCAGTAGCGACAGGATTGAGCTCCAGTTTATGCAAACGTTGGCTTTGTTTCAGAGCGGGAGTCAGGTGTTGCTGCAAGGCTTGCGTAACCTCCGGCAGTAGGCCGTCATTATTCCTGCTGCCGGGCCTGATGGCTTCCGGTTGCTGCTCTTTGGCACCTTGAATATCCCGGTAGGAGCGTAACGCAACAATGACCGAAGTGAGCAAACGTGATGCGGACAACTCGGCTTTGCTCAGATAATCATTGATGTCGTAATCAATAATCACCTGTGCTTCCGGCGCATAACCGGGATGGCCGGTACGTAAAATAATGCGTACGTCTGTGTTGTTCATCTGATGCCGTATCGTCTCGACCAACTGCAGCCCGGCGTTTTCGGTTTCCATCACCACATCCAACAGAATGAGTGCGATATCAGGGTGAAGTTCAACCTGCCGTTGTGCTTCGGCGCTGCTCATGGCGCTGATCAGCTCGATAGGCCGTTGTTCGAACTCGTAGTCACGAAAAATCATCCGGGTGATGCCGTGAATACCTTCTTCGTCATCAACAATCAGTATTTTCCAGGGAATCATAGGCCGGTGTCTTATTCAGAAATGCACAAAGTGCTCATTGTGCCAGTAAATGTTTCATTTTGCTGTAGAAACTCGAAGGTTTACCATTCGATTTCTACTCTGTATCTCTACGCTGGCTGATCTAGTCGGTGGATTTTTGCACTGGCTCCCCACCCCTGATAGAGCTTTCTTGCTTTCTGTAAACAAAGCTCCGCCAGCATAGGTTGTCCGGTGCTATGCAGATAAGCGCCGTAGCGTTCGTAGGCGAGTGCCTGATGAGGCTGAAATCCCTGCTGGGTGAAGATTCGGATCGCCTGCTCAAAAGCTGTTGTACATTCCGATTGATCAGGAACGGCTTCGTCTGCGATCAGGCGCTTTTTTTCCGCCCGAAGCAGATAATACTGCCCACCAAAATTCTCCGGTGATTGTCGGCTCCAATGCTCAAAGCGGGATTCTGTCTGATCGATAATTCTGATCCGGCGAGGGCTGGTCTGGTTCTCCTGTTGCGAGAGAATCAGCCGCATCATACCAAGAGAGAAGAGGGTCTCAGTGATCATAAAATAACCCGGAAGATCGTTTTCCAGTTGGCTTTGCCAGTTGAAGAGTTCGGGCCAGATGTCTTGCCGGTTAAGAATCAAGGCCGCCCGGATCAGGTTGGCCGCCTGCAGTGGACGCTTATAGGCTGGCTGGGAGGGAAGCTGTGTATTGCCCTGTAACAAGTCTGGCAGAAGCATTCCGGCATCTTCAAGCTCGGTGTGTAGTCGGTCTGGTACGGATCGACTGGGCTGCGTGAGCTCCAGATCCTGTCGGTCCTGCCGACAGCGCCCTTTCAGGCGGTTGAGCGTCCGCTCTCCGGTAATACTGGTCAACTGATACCAGAGGCATTTTTGCTCATGGTTCAATAAGGGATCATTTTTTCGACGAACCAGATCACCAAGGCGACGCAGTTTGATCAGAACCTGTGGCAGAGGCTCAAGCCAATGCTGAACCTGACCTGTGTGCCAGAGATCGGTTACTGCTACGGAATCTATGGGGTATTCCTGAATGGCGGTGGCAGGGTTTAGACCCAAGGGTTTTTGAGGTGATTTTTCCGGCAGTTGTAAGTGTTCCTCAAAACTAAAAAATTCACGGTCACGGTTTTCAGTCCGGACCGATAGTGCAAGGCCTTGTTTCAGAATGGCATCGCTCAGTTTGTAGTCGCCACAGAACCAGCTGGCAACCCAGGCGTAACCCACTAATGCATAGCGGGCAAAGCTGTTTAACAGGTTGCTGTTTTGGCTATCCAGCTTTGATGCTTCATTTTGCAACTGCAGACAGAGCTGTGTCATTCGGCTGATCACGCAGGCGGCCAGAAGCGGCTGAGACTGGCGGCGAGCCAGTTGGCTGATCGGTTCCAGAAGGCGTAACTGGTCCAGAGCCGCAGATGCCTGATCCGCTGACATGGCGGTCTGGCTATCTTTTTGCAGAGCGGGGGCGTTTCTTAGCTGCTGAATCTCCTCCAGAGTCTTCAGCAGGTAGACCAATTGTTCTTTATCGTCTTCCGGCAGGTTGGGTGAAAGATGAGGCAGCAGTAATTCCAGGGCCTCATTCTGCTGACTCAGATAGAGCAATATCCGGGCTTTAAGGCGCAGCATCTGATGCTGTCGGCTTTGTAAGGTGTCTATTCTGTCGCTATCGGTGCTCGGGGTTTTGCCCGGAAGTGTCGCATCGTAAAGAGCGAGTGTGGTTAATGCGCATTCGGCATCCCCCAGATATAACTCAAGCTTGGCTTGCTGATAAATCGCATGCCATAAGAAAGGGGTTGTCGCTGTCCCGATGGTGTTTGTATCTGCCAGGAGATGAGTCTCCAGCCATTTTTTTGCTGCTGCCGTAAACTGTGATGCATCCTGCTGACGATTTTCTGACAGGGCCTGAAACGCGGCGGACTGATTAAGCTTTACGGCCTGTTCAGCATCAGCCAGAACGGTATCTGTCAGGCGGTTCAGGTGGGACAGTAGCTCTGTTGTTTCCTGAGTGGGTAAGGATTCCGGTAATGTATCCCAAAGCAGCTGGCTTATCTGATGGTGCAGTTGCATCCGATCCTGTTGTGGCAGTTGCTTGTAGAGATTCTGTTGAATCAGGTGAGAGCTGAAGCGAAACCCCGGTAGACCCTGAGCTAACTCCAGAGGTTCAATCAGTCCCTCTTCCTGGGCTGGCCAGAGGTGGATCATAAGGCGGGCTTCCGGCTCCCGGTTTAAACGGGCAAGAAATGCCAGACTGAAGATCTGCCCGATAACCGATGCCCGCTGAAGGGTTTTTAAACCAAATGGATTAAGCCGCTGTAGCTTCTCAGGTAATAAGTGCTGCAGATTGTTTTCGCTGATCCCGTCATCATGACTTGTGGTGATTTGGCCATCGGTAACCAGATCCCGTGGTGTAAACGGCGTGGTTTGGGGGGGATTCCGGTCTTTTTCCGGTGAGCTGTCTTCTGATTTGGTTTCTGAGTGTTGCAGCGTTTGTCGGTATTGGCTGGGGGGCATACCGACCCAGCGTTTAAACGCTTTCTGAAATGCTGATTGGTTGGAGAAGCCCAGTTGAAAAGCGATCTCACCAAAGCTCTGGTCGCCCTTACGGATCAGCTGTAAACAAAGCTCTTTGCGGGTTTCGTCGTAAAGATTCTGAAAGTTAGTATCCAGTTCTCCCAGTTTACGCTGTAGCGTCCTGAGGCTCAGACCGAGTTGACGGGCGACGTCTTCCCGACGAATCGCATCACCCTGTGCCATTATCTGCTCGCGGATCAGGTGTCGTATCTGAGCCGTTAGTGCGTTTCGGTTCTGACTTTTTCCCAACAGGGCGTCGGCAAAGCTTTTATGCAGGTGATGCAGTTCCCGGTTGGCATCCGTGCAGGGCAGCGACAGATATTGGGCCGGTAATATAACGGCATTTTCTTTGGCATTAAAACTGACCTCGGCTGCAAAAAGCTGTCGAAAACGAGCAGGGTCATCCGCCTCTGGGTGCGCCAACTCAACGCGTTGTACCGGGATCTGTTGCCCTGTCAGCCAGCGGGGCCAGTTCAGCAGACAGGCAAGAAAGAACTCCGCAATATTTTGTTCCGGCTGTTCCAGCTTCAGTACCAAACGAACAGCTTGTTTGTTGCTGCTTGTATCCTGGTTATGGCGTACTGCTTCAAGGCTGAGTTGTGCCCCCTCGAAGAGAATCGGCAGATACTCTTCCAGAATGTTCAGGGCCTTGCCCAAAGTGTCTGAAGTAGAGATCAGAAATCCGGTGGAGCCGAGCATTCTCGGTTGTGTGGCTTCTGCCAGTCTCAGACTGATGTGCGGATTATTGCTGGCTTTGGCCAAACGGGCGAGAACCCGGGTGAAGCGGTCAGCGGGAAAGCGGGCATCGGGTCGGGTAAAATCCTGATGTGTCAGTCCGGCATCATCCAGCAGCTGCTGTTGAAGAGATGGCAGTGGTTGGGGGGCATGTTCTGATAGTAACGGTGTGGAAGAACTCTGGCCTGGGATATTGTCATTACCGCTTGCCTGTTCAGAACCCAGCAAAGTGGGTGGATAGTGTCGGGCCAGTTGCAGAATAGGCTCAAGAAGTTTGCTGGAAGCTGTCGCGATTGGCATAAAATGAGTAATAATGCTCTTGTTTTGAACGTTTGAATTTATAAGTAAAGGATATCATAGGGTTTTGATAAATAGTTCCTCCCGTGCCAGTGGGCCAGTTGCCAGCCTTAGTGTTCAGCACCTGAAAGCCTGTCAGCGGCTGTTTTCGGTAGTCCTGCTGCTGTCGGGTTTTATAACAGCATTCAGCGTACAGGCCGATCAGGTTCTGCGGATCGGTATGCCAAAGCCGGGTGTGGTTCCTTTTTTCTGGCAGGGGCCTCAGGGGGACTTTCGGGGGATCTACGCAGATACTTTACGCCTGATTGCTCATCGCCTTGAGCATGAGATTAAGGAGCCGGTAACCCTTGAATTTATCCCTCTGTCTCAGGCGCGCTTGTTACGCCAGTTTGAGGCCGGTGAAATTGATATCGAAGCCGGTGTTGTGCCGCAGCCTCCGGATCCGGGTGCGGATCCCAGCAGCCGACTGGCGGGATTGTCATTGTTTACCCGGCCTTATGGTGTGGTGAATCATGTGATCATCTATCAGCCGGAACTGTCTTTTCCGATCTTTATTTTGCCCGATCTGAAGGGGCAGCTGGTCGCAACTGTACGGGGCAGTCAGGTCCCCCCTGGGCTGGTTCGGGAAGACTTTTCAAACCAGTGGCAGATCGCTCAGCGAGTACACCGGAAATGGAATGAAATCGGCCTGATGACCGAGGCTGTAGCCCTGTACTACCAGCATAGTGAGCAACTGAACTATAAGATATCACTCCCATACGCCAGTAAGTCTGTGTCGTTCCGTTTGCATCAGCAGCGGAAGGCTTTATTGGATCCGATCAATCGTGTGATCGATCAGCTGGAAGTGGAAGGCAAACTGGAACAGTTGGTGTGTGACTACCTTTGCGGTAAAGCTCCGGCATCCCCCTGAATGAACAAGGTGACGCCGCTATGGTCTGAACGTTTTATTCAGACGGCAGAAATTTCCCCAACAGCCGGTAGCTGTCCAGTCTCTCTTTCTGGCTGTAGGTGACGGTAACGGTTGCTACCTCATCCGTTGCAAAATCCTGGGCTAGTTGAGAGATCTCTTCCCAGCACTGTTCCGGTGTACCGATAGTGTAACCTGCAGCGATCTGATCAAATAATGCCTGATGTGATTTTGGCATAGCCTGGTAGCGGTTCTGGACCTCTTCCGGTGTGACAAAGTCTTCCCGCTGGCCGATCTGTGCCGCGTATTTGCGGTAGACCGCTGTTCCGGCTCTCAGATGGGCTTCTTCCTCGGTCTCGGCACAGATACAGGCGATCGCCAGCATGCGCTTGGCTTTGTGCTGATGGCCGGCCTGTTCCCAGGCTTGCTGATGAGCGTCAAAAATAGTCGGGCGACAGTTATCCGGATCGATAAATCGAGCCAGTGCAATGTTGTAGCCCAGTTCTCCGGCAAGAGCAGCACTGCCACCGCTGGAACCCAGCATCCAGAGTTCCGGTTTTTCACTGCTATCCGGCAGAACATGGATGCCACTGTAGGGATGGTTGGCTTCCAGTGACTGGTTGATGAACCCCTCCAGTAGGGCTGCCTGCTCGGCATACAGCTCGCCCTGAAGCGCTGGGTTTGGAAAAGCCAGGGCATTTGAGGTCAGCCCTGTGCCACCAGGGGCGCGACCCACCCCCAGATCAATACGTCCCGGAAAGAGGTTGGCCAGCATTGAGAAGGTTTCAGCGACTTTTAACGGGCTGTAGTGAGACAGCATAACGCCACCGCTGCCGACACGGATTCTCTTGGTGATACTGGCCAGATGCGCCACCAGAATTTCAGGGCAGGGGTTAGCGAAGTGCAGACTGTCGTGGTGTTCCGCCACCCAGTAGCGGTAATAACCCAGTTCATCGCAAAGACGAGCCAGTTCAACCGTTAGCGAAGGGGCGTCTTTTTTGCTGTGACAGCCGTGAACCGGCGTCTGATCAACCACGGAAAGTTTAATCGTCATGGGGTACTCCATTATTTAATTGTTAATATATTAACTAAATTGTGGCGGGAATTGAAACCTGCTTGCTTGTCGTTGCAATTATTCAGCGCTTAATCGCCTGCGTAACGGATGTGGCCGTTGTTTCCTGAGCTGAGATCGGGGAGAATATGCGCCAATATTCTTCCGCACCCGACCGCAGAAGCCTTTGATCGCTTTTGCCTCCGGTGCTTTTATCGTTTTTAAGCCAGAAGATTCTCTATTCATGTCTCAGACTGCCGTTCAGAACGAAGTGGCCAAGCGCCGCACCTTCGCTATTATTAGTCACCCCGATGCCGGTAAGACCACGATTACCGAAAAACTCCTGTTGCTGGGTAATCTGATCCAGACCGCGGGTACGGTAAAAGGTAAGAAAAGTGACCGCCATGCTACCTCTGACTGGATGAGCATGGAGCAGGAACGTGGTATTTCCATCACGTCATCGGTGATGCAGTTCCCGTATAACGACCGCATGGTAAACCTGCTGGATACTCCGGGGCACGAGGATTTCTCGGAAGATACCTACCGTACCCTGACTGCCGTTGACTCCGCACTGATGGTGGTGGATGGCGCAAAAGGTGTCGAGGACCGTACCATCAAGCTGATGGACGTTTGTCGTCTGCGTGACACTCCGATCTTTTCCTTCGTCAACAAAATGGACCGCGATATCCGTGATCCGGTTGAGCTGCTGGATGAGATCGAAGAGGTTCTGAAAATTGAAGCCGCACCGATCAACTGGCCGATCGGTATGGGTAAAGACTTTAAAGGTGTTTACAACCTTTACACGGACACGGTGCATGTTTTTGAAGCCGGGAAAGGTCATACCCTGCAGGATGATATCCGTATTCAGGGGCTGGATACCGATGAAGCCCGTGAGCTGATCGGTGACGAGTACGATGACTTCGTCGAAGAGATGGAGCTGGTTCGCGACGCGACCCACAAGTTCGATTCTGAGGCTTTTCTGTCCGGTAAACTGACCCCGGTTTTCTTTGGTACGGCTCTGGCAAACTTTGGTGTTCGTGAGATGCTGAATGACTTTGTCGAGTGGGCGCCATCGCCGATTGCTCGTCAGACGGAAACCCGTGAAGTGAATCCGGCTGAAGAGAAATTCTCCGGCTTTATCTTTAAGATTCAGGCTAATATGGACCCGAAACACCGTGACCGTATCGCTTTTATGCGTGTTTGCTCCGGTAGTTACACCCGTGGGATGAAGATGAAACACGTACGTACCGGCAAAGATGTGAAAATTGCCGATGCGGTAACCTTCCTGGCGGGGGATCGTGAAAACGTAGAAGAGGCCTGGTCCGGTGATATTATCGGTCTGCATAACCACGGTACGATTCAGATTGGCGATACCTTTACCGAAGGTGAAGCGCTGAAGTTTACCGGTATTCCCCACTTTGCCCCGGAAATGTTCCGTCGTGTACGGGCGAAAGATCCGCTGAAAACCAAGCAGCTGCAGAAAGGTCTGAAGCAGTTGTCGGAAGAGGGTGCGGTTCAGCTGTTTATGCCGATGAACAACAATGACCTGATTCTGGGTGCGGTCGGTCAGCTGCAGTTTGAAGTGGTTGTTTTCCGTCTGAAAGACGAATACAAAGTGGACTGCATGTACGAGCCGGTTAACGTACAGACTGCCCGCTGGGTTGAGTGCGACGACCAGAAGATGCTGGATGAATTCCGCCGCAAGAGCAGCGACAACCTGGGATATGACGGTGCCGGTCTGCTGACCTATCTGGCACCAAGCCGGGTTAACCTGTCTCTGGCTCAGGAGCGTTTCCCGGATATTTTATTCCGCGCAACCCGCGAACACTAATCCTGGGCACGGCATCGCGTTCTGTGACTGCTAGCGGCATACCGTGCTCTGAGTGCTTTTTTGATAAATTAAACTGACAAAAACCACCTCGCTAATGAAGCCGGGTGGTTTTTTTGTGCCCTTAAAACGTCGCTTAAGGATGGCTGATGGGTCATAAGCCTTTTGGGGCACAGTAAAAACGTCATAAAAGCGCCATAATGACTTCATAATTAAAGAAAATTACAACGATAAAAAATGAATCAGAGGTTTTTTTATGCTGACTGACAGCCACTGCCATCTCGACTTCAGCGAGTTCCATCATGACCGCGCAGTACAGCTGCATCAGGCGTTTAGTGCTGGTGTACGCCGTATTGTTGTTCCTGGTATCAGCCGTAAGCACTGGGGGCGAACCCTGCAGCTTAATGGTGAGTTCTGCGGGGTTCGTTTGTATCCGTCGCTGGGGTTACATCCTTTCTTTATGGCGGATCATAACGCCGGTGATATTGAAGAACTGGATCGTTTGCTGAGTCAGTACTCCGGGCAGATTGCGGCCATTGGGGAGATCGGTTTGGATTTCTCAAAGACGAAAGCGTCCGACAATGATGCTGACGTGAATGCTGTGTGCGCTGAAACCGGTAAAGAGGCACAGCTGGCGCTGTTTGAAGCACAACTGAAAGTCGCTCAGAAGCATGGTCTGCCGGTAATTTTGCATGTGGTGAAAGCCCATGACCAAACTCTGAAGCTGCTGAAGAAGTACCCGGATCTGGTGGGTATTGTGCATGCATACTCCGGTAGTCTGTCTCAGGCGGAGCAGTATGTGAAGCAAGGCTTTCTGATCGGTGTGGGTGGCGCGATAACCTGGCCGACGGCACATAAAAAGCGTGAACTCTTTGCTCAGCTGCCAATGGAAAGTCTGGCATTGGAAACCGATGCCCCGGATATGGCGCCGGATGGCTTAAAAGGACAGCGTAATACGCCGGATCAGATTGCGGTTATTGCTGAAGCGCTGGCTGGATGCCGACAGGAATCCGTTAAGCAGATCGGTCGTGTGACCAGTGCCAATGTCGAGCGGGTGCTGCATCTGGCTGAGGTTTGCCCGCTGGAGTTCTGATCTCCTGTTTGACGGACGTGTCTATATCGTCTGTTAATCTTGGTTAAAAACGACTTTAAATGACTGTTTTTCAGTCAGTTGTCAAAAAAAGGTGTTACAGGTAAGGTTTGCCGATCTTGTTTAAGGACGCAGAGCATGGCTCAGGAAAAAGTACAGTTTCAGTCATCGGCATCAGCCCTTAGGGCGTTAAAAGTAGGTAAGCGAAACCCTAACTGGGTGGATGCAGCAGAGTATCTGATCAACAAGGCTTCGCCTGAGGTTAAGCTACTGTTGGAAGCGGCTCAGGAGATTGAGCGGCAGAAAATGCGGGGTGATCTGCCACAGGGCACCGGTGAGCATAACGTGACCTCCAGTCTGTTCAGTCCGGCGCAGTGGGGGATTATGGGGCTGGTAGGTGTTGTCTTTACCGGTCTGATGATCTGGATTGCCAGCCAGATCGGTATTGTTGGCTGTTAACCCGGTGGTGTTAGTGCTTCTCTAAGCGGTCTGATAGTTTTGAGGCGCTGGGCACATTTGAAACATTAAAAAGAGCATTCAGGGTGGTCTGAATGCTCTTTTTTATAGCGGTGTCCCGTCCTGAATAAGGTTGACACATTTTCTAGCCTAAACTGGAGAAATGTGATGACCACTTATCTGAAGCGTACCCAGCGCGATTAT
>NZ_CEYNZH010000046.1:0-30128 GCF_982874595.1 Oceanospirillum sp.
AATACCTTATCCTATATTGGATTAGGTGTTGCACTCAGAATTGGCCGCTAAGCTTTATTTTTAAGGGATGGCGGTAACTCTGATGCAGAAAGAGTGATTTATTATTGCCAGAATCCGGCGGCTGAAGAATGGATACGTTCCCGCATGAATGATAAAGAATGGCTTCAGCAATTTTCTTCTATTCGAACGGCCTATGATCCGTTAGATAAAGAGCTTGAGAGGTGCTTTAAATCCGCATTAGAGTTTATAGAGGAAGAGAAGCAAGGGATTCATTAATAAAAATATCGCCAAAAAGCCGAGCCACCGAAATGAAATGCCCAGTGGCTCGGTTTTTTAGTTTTCGATGATTTCTGGACTCTTCCTTCTGCTTTAGTCTTATTTAAGACACGCCTTTAATCCTGCCTCTAACGCATCAACCCCCTCAAACGATTGTGGGCTGATCAGTTCAAAACGTGAGTCCCGTCGATAGGCGATGGGGAAGCGGTCGGATTCAGTGCCAACGCGGTTGTAAAACTGCCACTGATGCCGAATCCGGTACACGGCTTTCAGACGTAGCAGATCCGGAATGCCTTCCATCCAATTCACCAGCCGAGATTCGTCAAACTGATCATCCGGATGAAACAGCCAGCCGATGGTATACACCCCTGCGCCCTCGCCTGATAACTGAACCGGTTGCCCCGGTTGTACTTTTTGCAGGACATCTGCCGAGAAGGTGTCCGGTGCCGATCCGACGATGCCATCATAGGAATGCCCGCGATGATGACCTTCAGGATTATGATGGTCGTGGTCGTGGTTATGATGCTGATGAGACACTTCCTGAGAATAGAAGACCCCATCACGCCCCAGAGCCAGTAGGCTCATATCAATCTGCCCCTGCTCTGCGCGCACCACCCGCTGCTTGGGCGGAAACATTCCCAGGGCGGCCTGTTCAAAACGAGCGGTTTGCGCTTCTGTCGCCAGGTCAGTTTTGTTCAGCACCAGAATATCCGACAGACTGAGCTGATCCTGAAAAATTTCATGCTCCTGCACCCTGGGATCTTCAATGGCGCGGGGATCAACCAGACAGATAACCGCCCGTACATCCAGCACAGGGGCAAAGATCTCACTGGTCAGAGTATCCAGAATACCAGCGGGGTGGCCGATACCGGTCGGTTCGATAATCAGGCGATCCGGCTTATGCAGGCGAATCAGCTTCACCAGGGTCGCTGACAGCACCACACCCAGACTGCAGCAGATGCAGCCACCAGGCAGCTCCTGAACTTTGAGCCCCTCATCTGTATCTGACGCAGGGTATGCAGCCTGATCAATACCGATCTGACCAAACTCATTCACCACGACCACCCACTTTTCATGCTCAGGTTTCTGGGCCAGCAGATGACGAATAGCCGTGGTTTTACCCACCCCCAGAAAACCGGTAATCAGATGAGTAGGAATTCTTTTAGCGGATTTTTTACCGCCAGCGGTTTTAGACGATTGCGACTGTGGTAGGCTCAAGGGAAACTCCTGCAGGACAGCGAGATGATAACGCAGTGATAAAGTGTTACATCATAACATTTTATCAGTCAGCAGAATAAACGATCAGGACAAACAGGAGCCACCATGAGCAGATCAATCCGTAACCCCTTTTTACGCCTGCCAGTCACCGTGGGAAATGAAGTCATTCACCACCTGATTCATGCGGATCACATTTTGCAGATTACCGCAGAGGATGAATTATCCAGCATGGTAGAACTGGTCAACGGTAAGCAATATCAGGTCGAACTGAACCTGAGAGCCGTTGAGCATATGCTAAATCAGGCCTACGGTCATGAACTGGCAAAGCCACCACTGGATCTATGATCAGCCCGCCTGAGGGCTGCCTCAGGCTTTGCGGAAGTAACGGTAAAAACGCATCAGATCCTGTTGCGCCTGATGGCGTGGCATCAACTCAAAACGAACCTTGGTATTGGGATGCCGTTGGGCCAATTGTCCGGTATCCGGTGGGTACACACAGCCCAGCTTGGGGTAACCCCCAATAGTCTGACGATCCCGCATCAGCACAATCGGCTGACCATCCGGTGGGATCTGAATCGCTCCCAGTGCGATACCTTCTGAGGTGATCCCCGCCTGAAGTGCTTTAACAGCCGGCCCCTGCAGGCGGACGCCCATACGATCACTATCCGGAGAGATCTGATACTCTGCACTAAAAAAGCGCTCCAGCTGTTCCGCAGTAAATCCATCATACTGATAACCGGCGATCACCCGCAGCACCAGAGGCTCCGAGTAATCCGGCAGATAATTGTTACTCACCCGCTTGCCGATCAGCTTTTGCAACTGAGGATCTTTCCGGTGCTCCTGCTCATCACAGGACAGACAATCACCAAAACCCAAAGGGGCCCCATCGCCATAGAGGCCACCCATTTTCTCCCGCTGTACAGTGGCGACACTGCCGTAACTTTTTTCGGCTTTAAAGCCGCCCTTCACCGCCAGATAGGCCCGGGTGCCGGAACGGGGATAGCCGAACTCCAGTCGATCACCGGCACGCACCGCAAGAACTTCCCAGTTGGCGGCAGATTCACCATTGATACTGATAGCAAGATCAGCACCGGTCACGGCGATCAGGGTGTCTACCTGAGCCTGTAATTTGAGGCCACCAAAACTAATCTCAACGGCGGCTGCATCCCAGGGGTTTTTCAACAGATGGTTTGCCCAGAGAAAGGCGTGTTCATCCAAAGGCCCGCCCGTGGTCAGTCCCACATGCTGATGCCCGATACGACCACCATCCTGCAGTTGAGACATCAGCCCCGGATGGATCACGCTAAAGCCAACGTCCTGTGACGTACGGTTATCCGCTGCAACAGTATCGCTTTGCACAGCCTGATCCGAAGACGTATCAGAATCCAGAACGCCACCCAGCGCCAGAAACTGCTCGCGGCTGATGGGTTCAAAACGCACCGAATCACCAGGGGATAAGGGTGTCAGATCCGGCAAAGAACGGTCGATCATCGCCTGAGGGGTACGACCGATAATATTCCAGCCACCGGGGGATTCCAGCGGATAAACAGCCGTCTGGGTTCCGGCGATCGCAACTGAACCTTTCGCTACAGTAAGCCGCGGGGTTTCATGGCGGGGCTGGGCAATGCTGTCATCCACATCACCCAGATAAGCAAAACCGGGGGCAAAGCCGATGGCGGCGACCCGATAGCTTTTCTGACTGTGACGCTGAATCACCTCTTCAACGGTGAAACCTTTTGCTACTGCCAGTGTTTCCAGATCCGGTGCGACTTCCGGCGCATAATAAACCGGAATCCTGACCTCTTTTCCGGCTTCGGCATCAGGTTGATCAACTGATGAAAGATCAGCCAGTAAGGTTTCCAGCTGCAGGCGCAGTTGCGCGGCATCCACCAGTAACAGGTCAAAGGTGACCAGTACCGAGGTATAGGCCGGAATCAGATCGGTAATGCCTTTCAGGGGACGCATCTGTTCACAGGCCTGTGCGATTTTCGCACTCAGCTGAGGGCTGGATTTCACCGCAAAATAGAGAATCAGGCTGTCGGTAGAGGCTGTTTCGATGCGCACCATAGAGATTAAATTCCGGTAGTTCTGAAAATCTGAGTTTCCATCAAAGCGCATCCAGCGCCTGACGTATCGCTTTTACCGCCTGTAAAGAGGCGTCGTTATCACCGTGAACACACAGGGTATCGGCCTTCAGCATCACGTTAACGCCCGGCGACAGGGTGGCAATCCCGTCGCCACGGGCAATGGCCAGCGCCTGCTGCACCACCTGCTGCTGATCGTGATAGACCGCGCCTTCAACACGACGGTTCACCAGCATACCTTGTTCATCGTAAGCACGATCAGCAAAGGCTTCGAACATCAGGATCGCACCCAGTTCATCGGCCAGTTGCCGTTGTTCACTGTTGTCGGCCGTTGCCATCACAAGTACCGGCAGAGGGTCGTCCAACCCTGCACTAAAATCAACAACCGCCTGCAGAATCGCCTTCAGCACATCCGGCTGCTGCATCATATCGTTGTACAGCGCGCCGTGCGGCTTCACGTAGCGAACCCTCTCGCCATGAGCCTGACAGATCCCCTGCAGCGCCCCCAGCTGATAGAGCACCATGCTGTAGATCTCATCAAAAGAGCAGGCCATACTCCGACGGCCAAAACCCACCAGATCTGGATAGGCGGGATGAGCGCCGATCTGCACGCCGTGTTGATTGGCCAGCGCCATGGTATCGCGCATAATCAGCGGGTCAGAGGCATGAAAGCCGCAGGCGATGTTGGCCATATCGATATAGGGCATCACCGCCTGATCCATGCCCATGGACCAGCTGCCAAAACTTTCGCCCAGATCACAATTCAGTTTCATATCGCTTTCAGGCCCCTGCCGTGCGGTTACTTCCGATTTATTTCTTTTGTGGAAAGGTATCTACAGGATGATAAAACACGCTGTTTTTATTACAATTTTTTGTGACTATTCAGCCCGATTATAGCCTGTCACTGCAGCGACCTGAACCTTAACCTTAGCCCTAGCCTAAGTAGGTTCAGCCCCTTAAACCCAGAGAGCAGCTTAACCATGCCTAACGTAACCCGCATCTTTCCGGCCACCCATCGTTTTGAAGCGATACCATCTTCTGCTACGGATCAGCCTGAAAACAGTGATAAGCATGAAAGCCATGAGCAGCATAAAAAGAGCACCGATACCGCTCACATTGCGATGATCTACACCGGCGGCACCATCGGCATGGTGGAAAGCGATAAGGGACTCGTACCCGGCGACAATATGGCGGCGCGTCTGCTCAAACAGCTGGAGACTCTGCCGGATAATCGCTTAACCGCACTGCCTGATTTTGATCTGCTGACGCTGCCCCGTCTGATCGACAGCTCCAACGCGACACCTCAGGACTGGCTGGATCTGAACGGGTTGATCCGCAGTTACGCCGATCAGTATCAGGCTTTTATTGTGCTGCATGGTACGGACACCCTGGCTTATACCGCATCTGCACTAAGCTTTCTGCTGCCCGCCTCACTGCCCTGCATTGTGACCGGCTCTCAATACCCACTAGAGAAAGAAGCCAGCGATGCCCTGAGTAATGTCGAAGCGTCCCTTTTAGCTGCCAACAGCCTGATCCGCCAGCCATTACAGCACAATGCCGGTCTGATCGTCTTTGGTGACAAAATTCTGCAGGGCAACCGCGCAAGCAAAGTCAGCACCTACTCACCGCAGGGTTTTGACAGCATCAACCTGCCAGCCCTTGGCTTATGTTCTGAGGGGCAGCTCAACTGGGGTGCATCTGTAACCGCATCCGGTTTATCCGCGACAGACTTCCCGCTGATCAGCACTGAAACCACGAATGAGATCCCTCAGGTGGTGATTCTGAAACTCTGGCCGGGGATTCAGGCGCAGCAGATTGAAAGTCTGCTGGCAGAGCCGGTTAAAGGGGTTATTCTGGAAAGCTATGGCAGCGGTAACGCGCCGGATCTGAATCACCCCTTGCTGGCGGCCTTTAAAGCGGCAACAGATCGGGGCGTGGTGATCGTGAACCGCAGTCAATGTCCGCAGGGGCCGGTCAGTATGAATTATGCGGCGGGTTCTGCTCTGGCAGACGCCGGTATTATCAGCGGTGGCGCGATGACCTGCGAGGCGGCGTTTAGCAAACTGACCCTGTTGTTGCTGAGTGATTTAACCGCCGATCAGATTAAAGATACCTTTAACCGAAACTATTGTGCCGAGGGGAGCGTATAGTCAGTTAACCTTAGGTCATCACGTTGGCGCGCTCCGACAAACAGCATCAGGCAGGTGAGGGAAAATGGATCAGTTCAAAGCAGGAACAACACGCTCAGGCTCTACGGACACAGGTTCACCCGATACAGGCGCAAGCCTTAACAGCGGCTTCTATCGCGACCTGACCGCCGTCAAAGACTTCTCCCTGCTGCTTAATCTGGATACCTACCACCCGGTGCCTGATGACTGGTACGTACTGGTTGCCGATGTGGTGAACTCCACCGGTGCGATTCTGGATAACCGTTATCAGGATGTGAATACCTTGGGAGCCAGCTGTATTATCGCTGTTCTGAACGCCTGCGAGCAGATTATCGCGGCAGATTGCGACCCAACGGTTAATCAAACAAGCCTGACTAACACCTCTGACACCTCAGGTAAAAACAATCCCACCGCACTCCACAGCCGTGAAAATATCCCCTACGTTTTTGGTGGCGATGGCGCGTCTTTCTGTATTCCCCCTTGCTATCTGGATGCTGCTCTGGCGGCATTGAAAGGCACGCAAAAAGTTTCCACCGAGGCATACAGTCTGGAGCTGCGAACCGGTTTTGTGGCAGTTTCAGATCTGAGAGCCGCAGGCCATGAGCTGTTAGTCAGCAAGATGCAGGTCAGCGATCACGCCTTTCAGGCAGCCTTCGCGGGTAGCGGCATGACCGAAGCCGAAGTCTGGCTGAAAAAAGATCCGACCCGATATGCGATACCGGATTCGATTCCGGCAGAAGCAGACTTCTCTGGTCTGCAGTGCCGCTGGGATCGTATCCCCAGCCCCAGGGAAGAAACCGTTTCTCTGCTGATCGAAAGTCGCTGCGCAACACTGACCGAACAGAGTCAGCTCTATCAGGAAACCATGGCGAAAATCACCGAGATCTACGGTGACCGGGATCAGCACCACCCCCTGCAGGCCAATAACATGCAGATGACCTTCTCTAACGAGAAGCTGCGCACCGAAACCCGTCTCTACAGCGCCGGTAAAAGCTGGCTCTATAAACTCGGCTACGCGATGAAGATTCGATTTATCGCGCTGATGGGCAGCGTCATGATGGCCACTAACGTGGTGACTAACGGTTATAACTGGGGCGGTTATAAAGACGACATGATTCGCCATACCGATCACCGTAAATTCGACAACATGCTGCGTATGGTGCTGGCCGGCTCGTCAGAACAGCGTGAACAGCTGGACAGCTGGCTGCAGGAAAAGCTGGCAGCCGGCGTACTTTTTTACGGTATCAGCAAGTCTGAAGCGGCCCTCCTGACCTGTCTGGTATTTCAGCACGGACATGATCACTTCCACTTTGTAGATGGTGCCGACGGTGGCTATGCCCTGGCAGCCACTCATCTGAAACAACAACGTCGGCAAGTACTCTCACAGCCCCGTAGCCCGCTGAATGTATAAACCTGATGCGAACAAGATCGGGCAGGTATTGATTACCGTAAAGCCTCTCAAATCAGGCTGTGGCAAAGCCGATCAAATAAGCAGGTAAAATTAATAACGGCGTGCTTTTGCATATTGCATTGCAATATAAGCAGGCGTAAAGTTCAAAAGAGCCAAGTAAGGCAACCCTAACCGCTGATCTGTAGCCAAGCTTCAGAGCAGGAGGCACAATGACGGAAGATGAGTTTAAAGCACTGCAACAATGGCGCACTAATGATCTGCTTGAAGGCGTTCGTCACCTGATGGCGGTTACTCCGGTCAATAGTCTGACAGATCTGTTTCGCCTGAATGAACTGGCGGAGAGTTATCGCCAACACTACCCTTTACCGGATAATGATTAAACGCTAACGCATCAAAGCAGCAAACACGCTTTGCTGCTTTCTGTCGTCCCCCTTTTGCATCGATCCTGCCTTTACAGCTGCACAGCATTTGAATAGAGTTCGCCCTCGGCAAAAACGGGGTAGCAAGCGATGCAGATTCAACAGCGTGACGTCATTATTATCGGGGCCGGTGCAGCAGGCCTTATGTGTGCCATCAGCGCCGGACAGCGCCAGCGGGATGTGCTGGTTCTGGATCGCGCCCGTAAAGCCGGTAATAAAATTATGGTATCCGGCGGTGGTCGCTGTAACTTCACCAACTATTATGTGGAGCCGAACCGCTACCTGTCCCGTAATCCGCATTTCTGCAAATCCGCCCTCAGTCGTTACACCCAGTGGGACTTTATCGCCCTAGTGGATAAACACGGCCTGCCCTATCACGAGAAAGAGGAAGGTCAGCTGTTCTCGGATAATAAGTCGAAAGCGATTCTGGATATGATGCTGCAGGAAGTCGCCGACGCCGGTGCTCATATTCGCCTGAAAACGGAAGTGGTCAGTATCGAAACACTGCCGGAAGATGCCGCCCCCTATCGCTATCAACTGACCGTTGAACAGAATGGCCTGAAAGAGACCCTGCGCTGCCAGTCGCTGGTGATCGCCACCGGTGGTCTTTCCATGCCGACTATGGGCGCTTCCGGTTTTGGTTATCAGATCGCCGAGCAGTTTGGTCTAACGGTACTACCCCGCTCTGCCGCTCTGGTGCCCTTTACTCTGCAACCGGAAGAGAAAACTCTGACCGAACCCCTGTCCGGCCTCAGCACACCGGCAACGCTGACCTGCACGCCTGCGAAAGGAAGCAAAAATGATAAGGGCAAACCCCGTGAAGGCATGAGCTTTACCGGCAGCCTGCTCTTTACCCATCGGGGCTTAAGCGGCCCTGCGGTTCTGCAGATCTCCTCCTACTGGCAATCCGGCGACACCCTGGAGATCGACCTGATCCCGGGACTGGATCTGGATGAACACTTAAAAGAGCTGCGCCAGAGCCGCCCGAAAGTGGAGCTGAAAACCGTACTGGGTGAGCACCTGCCCGCACGTCTGGCCAAAGCCCTGTGCGAACACTGGTTCGCCAACACCACCATGAGTGAACTGAGCAACGCTAAAATCGAAGAGATCGCCAACAAGGTGCATCGCTGGCAGCCGAAAATCTCCGGCACCGAGGGTTACCGCACCGCAGAGGTCACCTTAGGCGGCATCGACACCGACGAGCTTTCCTCCAAAACCATGGAAGCGAAAAAAGCACCGGGCCTCTACTTTATCGGTGAAGTGGTGGATGTCTCCGGCCATCTGGGGGGCTTTAACTTCCAATGGGCGTGGAGTTCCGGCTGGGTTGCCGGAGAAGTGGTTTAAGCATACCAGTATTCTGGCTTTCCTTAGCCCAGATATGAAAAAACCGCCCGTAAGGCGGTTTTTTCGCCCCAAGCAAAAGTCAATTGAATGACCCTGCAAAGGGTGAGTCGTTTCCTGATGATAACGCTAATAACGATATTGTCAAATGCCTTAACCAACATCCGACGTAGCCCAACTATCGTATAATCAGCACCATCTAATTTTTAAAATACCAACTCACGTTACCAAGCCTACAGGTTCACCATGTCTGATCTGACCACTACCGATACTACTGGCCTGCCCGAAAACCTGAATATGGATTTCAGTCAGCGTCTTGCCATTAACACCGCTGAGATGGATTGGCTACCAAGCCCGGCGAAAGGTGTGCGCCGTAAACCGCTGGAACGGGCGCAGCGGGAAGCCGGTCATACCACAAGTATTGTCGAGTACGCACCGGGTACAAGTTTCAGTGAGCATCCGCATCCGTTGGGGGAGGAGATCTTTGTGCTGGACGGCGTATTCTCCGATGAAAGCGGTGATTATCCGGCGGGCAGTTATATCCGTAATCCACCGGGAAGCCGTCACGCACCCTTCAGTAAGGAAGGCTGCACCATCTTTGTCAAACTGAATCAGTTTGATCCGAATGATCTTGATCAGATACGCATCCAGACCAAAGAACAGACCTGGCGACAAGGGATTGGTGGTTTACAGGTGATGCCGCTGCATGACTTTGAAGGCCAGCATACCGCTCTGGTGAAGTGGCCTGCCGGTGAACGGTTTCAGCCACACCGACACTTTGGTGGCGAGGAGATTCTGGTGATCTCAGGCACCTTTAAAGATGAACACGGCGATTATCCCGCAGGCAGCTGGTTACGCAGCCCGCACATGAGCGAGCACAACCCCTTTGTCGATGAACAAACCCTGATTCTGGTAAAGGTGGGCCATCTGCCTGCTTAAAGCTGGCTCCATTAATCCGGTAAATCCGAGGAGGCCTTCAGGTCACCTCATCCTCATGAACAGATCGACTGACAACCACGCAATTTCTGCCTTTATTTTTGGCCTGATAGAGCGCCAGATCCGTACGCTGATACCACTGGGAGAAAGACTCTGTCACATTCAGCTGAGCCACACCCAGACTCACTGTTAATGTGGCGGCAACATCGTCTGACCCCCGCTCAATCAATTGCCGATAGCGCTCAGCCAGCTCTTCAGCATCTTTCAGCTGAGTATTAGGCAGCAAAATCAGAAACTCTTCGCCACCCCAGCGCACGAGATGATCCGTCTCCCGCATCGCATGTCTTAGCGTGAAACTTAGCCAACGCAGTACATCATCCCCAACTTTGTGTCCCAAGGTATCATTGATGCGCTTGAAGTGATCAATATCCAGAATCATCATCACAACCGGGGTCTGATAACGACGACAGTGGGCCATCTCCTGATTAATAATAGGCTCAGCACCGTGACGATTGAGTACACCGGTCAACTGATCGGTTTGCGCCAGACTAAGGGCTTCCCGCTCGGCCTCTTTGCGGCGACTCACCTCTTCCTGCAGCCGTCTATTCAGCTGTCCGTACCAGACAATCACGCCCCCTAAAATCAGTATGGTAATCAGAATGCCGACCAGTGTGACCAGCCAATCGTGGTTCGCATCGTAACGGATCGACACCCAACGATTAATCACCTCCTGACGCTCAGCTTCAGATATCTGACTGATCGCTTTATTCATAATGGATAGCAGGGGCTGCAGCTCTTTTCGTACCCCCATGGATAACTGCCAGAAACGGTCGATCTCGCTGGAGACTTTCAGCTGCCCCTGATAGCGGTTTTGAATCCAATAGCCGGAAGTAATCAAAGAATCGATATAACCGTAAAGCTTGCCATCCCGAACCCAGCTCAGACCTTGCTCATTACTGGCAACATCCACAAACTCAAGATCCGGATACTGCTCCCTCAACGCCTGATTAATGGCATAACCACTGACAACGCCAATGCGCTTGTTTTGAAGGTATTTCAGATCTGACAGATAAGGGGCATCCACCCTGGTAATCATCACCAAAGGCGATTCAACAAAGGGCTGAGTAAAGTCGAGAAAAGACCGGCGCTCTTCTGTTGGCATAATCAGAGGGAAGATATCACATGCCCCCTCCTGCCCCAGTCTCAGGGACTCTTTCCAGGAGTCAGTGGGTACAGGCTTAAAACGCAGATTGAGCTGCTTTGAAACAATCGCCATCAATTCCGCAGACACACCAACGTATTCGCCAAGGCGCAGGGCCTCAAGAGGCATCCAGTCCGGGTCAATGCAGAGATTGAGTTCCGGATGACGATTCAGAAACGCCGCCTCAGTCATCGTTAAGCCTGTAATCATGTCGGTACTGAGAGAAGCCCGCATCCACTTCTCTTTCAGCTGTGAAACCTGATCGTAGGAGATCGCCTGCTGAGCTTTCACCAGAATACGCTCCAGCAGATCGTTTCCTTTCTGTACCCCCATGGGTAATGAGGTCCGCAACGGCAGGTCCAGCCCCTTAATCTGGCCCGTAGTGAGATGACTAAGCCAGTGTTTCTGTACATAAAAATTCAACGAAGGATGACTACCCACAGCAATATCAGCCCGACCATTGGCGACTGCCAGTACAGCGGCATCTGTGGCCGCGGTCGTCAGCACAGATGTGGTGGGATAGTTTTTTTTCAGATAGTTATGCAGAAAGGTATTCTTGGCGACAGCAACAATCCGCCCCTCAAGGGGTTTACCCGCCATATCACGATGAAAGACCGCTGCGCTGACGTATTCAATATGGCTATAAGGTGTAAAGTTGATATAAGCGCGCCGCTCTTCAGTCACAGCGATTGTCGGAATAACATCAAGCTCACCAGCCCGAAGCCGTTTGAGTGCTTCAAACCAGGGGATGCCACTGACAAAGCGAATCTCTTTATCCAGCACAGCACCCATTTTATTCATGTAGTCAATGGAGTAGCCCTGAATTGATCCGGCATCGTTAAAGCTAAAGGGCGGAAAGGTGTCCAGAGCCAGCACCGAAAGATACGGCTTACTGTCCAGATAAGCCTGCTCCTGCACTGTCAGCTTAAGTGCTGCAGCGGAGGCGGGCAAAGAGGCGATAAGACACAACCCCAACATAAGCACCATCATCCATAAGGCTCTGGGTCGGTCTGGCAAGAACGCAGGGTTAATCAAACTCTCCATCTCCTTATGTAACGCTTTGTATCTACCTTAATAGTACAGCGACAACACAGGAGGCGCACGACAAAAACATCAGTATTAGACTTAAAGTGGATCAGGCCAATAACAAACCAGCCACAGCAAAAACGATCACCAGCCAGGCCAGGGGCAAGTTAAAGCGCTTGAACACAACCCAGCCCATAAGGATCAAAACCAGATCCGGTAGCAACACCGTTAACAAGTGTGTCGTCATAGCGCTACCAGAAAGCCCTATAAAGGGCTTTACCAGCATCATCAGCAGTAGAAAGAGCAATGCCTGCATCAGAAATCCAACCACCGCAGCATTCACACCCTTTACCGCTGCCATCAAAGCCGGTCGACGGTTTAACGCTTGCCAGTGAGGCATAAGTGCTGCCATCAGCATCAGACCCGGCAAAAAAATTCCCAAAGTCGC
Organism: Oceanospirillum sp.; assembly: GCF_982874595.1. NCBI lineage: Bacteria > Pseudomonadati > Pseudomonadota > Gammaproteobacteria > Oceanospirillales > Oceanospirillaceae > Oceanospirillum > Oceanospirillum sp. The sequence goes on from NZ_CEYNZH010000046.1 coordinate 12,529, forward strand.
TACGACAGACGTCAGTATCGCTGCACCGAGGTGATGGGTTTCATTCCAGCCAATCTCTGCTCCCATAAACCCCGCCAGAGTAAACATTGGCCCAGGCACAGCCTGAGCAAGGCTGTAACCGGTCAGAAAACGATCCGCCATCATGTGCGACAGCATCTGACCTTCCATTAACGGCAAAACCACATGTCCACCGCCAAACACCAAGCTGCCGATCTGAAAAAACTCCAGAAAAATCCCCTCAAATGAGACCTGAATCGCAGAAGGTGTCACCAAAGCACTGGCAACCAACAGCAATGTAATCACCCCCAGAGTTATCCAGAGCGGCAGACGGCTTTTCAGTTGAGGTGGTGTGTCGTCTGTTGAAGACGGGATTCCAGAACGCTTTTCCAGCTCGGGGGTTAGGCCCGCCCAGCCAACAATGGCGGCAAGAACCAACAAAGCAATCGGAAACCAGCTGGTCCCGGGGGCCACAAGAAGCATAAGTGAGGCCGCCAAAGCGATAACCCGTGTCAACGCCTGCTGACAAAAGCTTCGGAACATCCCCAAACAGGCATCGGCGACGACCACAATCGCCAATAGCTTCAGGCCATGAACTAAACCCATAAACGATTCCTCGAAAATCATTGTCGAGGTCGCTAACGCCAGCCAAAGCATCAGTAAAAACGATGGCAGAGTAAAACCTAAAAAGGCTGCAACGCCCCCTAAAACTCCCGCTTGTTTCATACCAATAGCAAAACCGACCTGGCTGGAACCGGGGCCCGGCAGAAACTGGCTCAGGGCAACCAGAGCACTGTATTCCTGATCACTCAACCAGCGGTGTTGCTCCACGAAAAACTTCCGGAAATACCCCAAATGAGCGACAGGGCCACCAAAGCTAAAGCAACCAAGGCGCAAAAACACAGCAAAGACATGAAAAAATGACGCCCTCTTTTTCTCTGGAACGTCAGTGGATATCTGCACATTAGTCACAAGTTGTTCCTTTAAAAAAACAGATCAGACGGACAGCAATGACCGGGAAAAATGCTTTAAAACGCTTTTAAAAACAAACAAATAGCGAATAATAGTCCAGCTGCATGACCGTTTGCTGACAAGGCGTAATCCTATGCGCTTCTGGCAGAGTCATGGCACTCCAACACAAATGACCGAAATCAAATTAATCACGATACTGATCAGTTCGATGCAATAGCCCACTTAAAGAAGTAAATTGCGTTTTACATTCAATTAGTTACTGAATCAGGTGATCACTGGTTCACACCTCGTAACACTGGTAAGATACGCGCCATCCTTTTTGGCTACCTAGCAGAGAACCTTCGGTCTCTCATTAGATAGGACCGAATATATAACACCTCTGCTGCTTCAGCCGCAGGACCAGGAAGGTGGACTGGGATCCACAGATAAAGGCTTTTCACTCTTGGGATAAGAGCTGAAACAATAAAAATGATGAGTATGAATAATCAAACGGTAGATTTGTTTTCCCCGGATCATGATTATGATCTGCGCTTTCATGAAGAACCCGACCTGAGCTTTGCCAACCAATGGACCTCAGTGCCTGTTCATATTAAAGAAGCCGTAGAGCTGTCTCAGAGCCTGCCTGTGGTTTTTCGTCGTAACCCGACCGGTACGATTGAGATTATCGCGCTTTTCACCTGTAACGGTGAACACCTGATCAAAAAAGGTCAGTGGAGCCTGAAGCAGCAGCCGGATCTGCTGCAACTGTATCCTTTTACCTGGATGCTGAAGCAGCGTGATATCAAACTGGCTTATTATCGCGAGGCACCTCATTTTCAGGGTAAGGGTCAGAAATTACTGACGTCGAAAGGCAAACCAACCCGTAAACTGAATGAGGTGATCAAGGGTCTGGATAAAGCTCAGAGCTTTTTCTCTGTCACCGGTCAGCGCATGATGGAGCTGGTTCGCTTTAACCTGCTCACACCGATCACAGTGGCGCAGAATGTCACGCTGCCTCAGGAAACTTATCTGGTTCTGAAAGAGCCTGTTTCCGATGAAATTAGTGTTCAGCTTAGCCCGGAAGTTGCTCACCTGCTGGATTGTCACGTTAAGAGCCTGTCTCTGCTACCCGCAATCAACGGTGCTCTGAGCACTCCCGTTGAAGCCGCACCGAAAGTTGCTAAGAAAAAATCTCCGGAGAAAAAAGCAGAGCCCCAAAAAGCCCCTGCCAAAAAAGCTCCGGCTAAAAAGGCAGAACCCGCTAAAAAAGCCCAGCCCAAAGCAGCCAAGACAAATGAAGCAGCCGGTATTGATGCCATTATCGATGCGGCCTGCGCCAAGTTCGAGGTTAGCCGTGACGACCTGCAGAGCCGCAAGCGTAACGACCTGCTGACCCAGGCCCGCAACCAACTGGCCGCTGAATCAAAAGCTTCAGACAACCTGAAAGCGATGGCCGCATGGCTTGAGCGTTCTCCAGCCACACTGAATAGCTGGCTAAAATAGTCTGATGCAGGGTTTAGGGTCTGCCTGGTAAACAGATGGACTTTTAAACCTGCGCCAAAAAGCCCGATGACTACCTGACATTCAGGGAGTCATCGGGCTTTTTGCTTTAGGCCGTCTCAATTAAGCCGACTGACTGCGCCCAACAGAACTGATAACAGACAAACTCAGATCATCAGGCGTTTTCGATACTGTGCTCCAGCATGTACTGCTGCACAATCTCCGGCAGCTCAACCACTTTACGCTCGGTCATAGAGAACCAGCCAAAGACCGCTTTATGGCGCGCCGCCAGATCACCGTTCTGACGATAGATACTGTTCACCAGCTGTACCGACTTTGCCGAGCCGGTTGGCTCACCGATCTCAACAGTCACTTCAACCATTTCACCCATAAAGAGCTCGCGGAAGTATTCCGTTTCCTCTTTAAACAGCACCGGACCTAACCCCTGCTGCTTAAGCCACTCCTGAGTCATACCAATTTTAATCATGTATCCGACACGGGTATGGGCACAGAAATCCGCATAAGCGCTATGGCGCATGTGCTGGTTAGAGTCGCAGTCGCTCCAGCGCACTTCAATCTGTTTGCGGAATAAAACCTTTGCGTCTGACATTGCTCTCTCCTCTCTGGGTAACCCTGCAGTAGGCAGTAAATCGTTGTCTCGTGTGTTAACGGCTGTTGCGTACCAGCTTATCGATCCAATCGCAGTTGCAGCATTGTGCCCCGATGTTTGGTATAAGTTAAATTCATAATTTAAATTCGAGCCATGACTCAGAATCATTACTCTAAAATAAGAAACATCATCGCGCCAAGCCATAAGAACAAGACAAAAAGAACAAGAGCCTGCGAATGGATATCCGAACCCTGAAAAAGATCGACCTGAATGCACTAGTGACCCTGAAAGTGCTGTTGGACGAAAAGCACGTCACTCACACAGCCCATCAGCTCAACTTAACGCAGTCAGCGGTTAGCCGGACTCTGGCAAAACTGCGGGAGATGTTTAACGACCCCCTACTGGTAAAATCCGGCAAACATCTGGCCCTGACCAAGCGTGCAGAAAAGCTGCAACCGCAGCTGAATGCTCTGCTGGAAAATGCCAGCGCCCTACTGCTACCGGAAGCGTTTAATCCCGCCACCCACAAAGGCAGTATCCGCCTGGCTACCACAGACTACGGCACCCACAGTATGCTACCTCGCTTGGTTCCTGCGCTGAACGAGATGGCCCCAGGTGTTGATCTGACGGCGGTGGACTGGCGCTCTAACCTGCTGACCGAGCTGGAAGAGAATCGGGTAGACCTGATCATTGGTGGCGCAACCGAACTGCCTGCCGACATCTTTCAGCGAATTGTGGCACACGACCAGTTTGTTGCAGTGCTGAGAAAAGGCCACCCCTGCGAAGACGGGATCAGCCTGGAAGATTACCTGCAACTGAAACACGTCATGATCAGTCCCACGGGAACCGGGAACAGTGGTATCGATGACCTGTTGGCTCTGACAGGACATAAACGCAATATCAGCGTGCGCGTCCCCCACTTTTTTGCCGCACTGGAGATTATCGCGACAACCGATATGGTGATACTCCTGCCCGCCAAGTTCGTTCGACGCTATGTCGCACCGGAAAAATACAGCGTACTGGAACCACCTTTTGAGATCCCGCCAATGGAGATCTCCATGTTCTGGCACGCCCGTATGCACCATGATCCCCTGCACAAATGGTTCCGTCAGTTTGTCTTTGACACCATTTACGACCGTAACCGTTAAAGCCTCGGCCCGCTAGCAGGCTAGCCGCAGGAGTTATCCGGATACAGGCAGGGTTTTCGCATTCAGCAGCCGGATACTGATGCCGATCAAACAGGCAACCAGCAGCATCATCACCATCGGCAGCGGCGTGCCATCAGCGAAATAGCCAATAATGCCGCCGGATAAACCACCGGAAAGAAACCCCAGCGCGGCAATCAACGCAGTGGCAGTGCCTGCCCGCGTTGGAAAGAGTTCGGTGGTACAAGAGATACTGTTGGCGACCACAAAACTGTGACTGCCCATAAAGAGCATCGTCATCGGGATCAGAAGATAGAGCGTATGCTCATCCGCCAGAAGGATATAGGCGACCATTAAAGCACTGGCGGTCAGCTGCATACCCTGTCCTATAGCGATCAACTGGCGGGGTTCAAACCGGCGCAGCAGGCGCAGATTGACCCGACTCATCAGCACCATCGCCCCGACGTTAAAGCCGAAGACAAAGGGGTAAACGGTTTCCGTTAAACCAAAATAGCCCATCAGCACACCGGGCGACGCGGTGATAAACCCCAGCAAGCCAGCATAGGCTGCGCAGGTTGAAGTAATAAAACCCCAGACCCGTCGCTCACGAATGACCACAAAATAGTTCGCAAGCAGATTACCACTGGCTTGCATCGGACTGGTTTCCGGTAAATGCCTGTAAAACAGAAGCATCAGAACCAGTGCATAAACCAGCAGAAAACCAAAGATGGTATTCCAGTTACTCACCTGCAGGATCAGCATACCGATAATCGGTGCTGCAAGAGGAGCGACCATCATCACCTGCATCACGCGAATCAGATTAGCCGCACCGTCTTTACCCGAGCTGAGATCCCGTATAATGGCAGAGCTGTTTACCATCGCCAGACCGCCGCCCAGGGCCTGAATAAAACGTAAACTCCAAAGCTGGACAAGGCTATCGGATAGCAGAATACCCAGACTTGAGAGCGCAAAAATCCCCAACCCGCTGATAACCAGTTTGCGGCGCCCAAAACGATCCGACAAAGGCCCACCCAGTAATTGCCCCAGACTCAGCCCCAGCAGAAAGTAGCTAATGGATATTTCGACCTCATGCACAGCAACATCAAAGTCACCTGCCATTAAAGGAATCGCTGACAGATAAATATCGGTGCCCAAAGGTGCCAAAGCCGTCAGCGCAGAAAGCATCAGCAACAGACTGGTGGTCGCCTGAACGGCAGCAGCCTGTTGTGTTGAGGTGGGGTGTTTTTTGTCAGACATGCAGTATGCATCCTCTTCACGGATGGCAGGCATCCCGGAAACATCAGAAACGATCAGAGAATAAAAAACAGGGCGAGCCCTCACGACTCAACCCTGTGAAAAAGCAACAATGGCAAACCACTTGCGCAAGGGGTATCAACCTTGTTGCTGTTATCGGCCTGAAGAGCAGGCAATAACAAAAGTAATGGCTGTTCTGACACCGGCACAATGGTGAGAGAACCGCCTGATGACCGTTATAAAGGCACCGTCAGAATCGGTCGACGACAGTGATGCATCACTTTTGTCGGTGTGTCACCCAACAGACTGTTCTGATGGCGGACACCCATGACAATAACCGTCGCATCCATCTCTTCGGCCACTTCCAGAATCTTTTTCCAGGGCGTGCCCTCTTCAACACGGGCTTCCAACTGACCGTCTTCCAACATTTCGGAGGCATCCAGCTCTTCGCGGCAGAAACGCTCAACACGCTCAACCACCTGCTGATGCACATGTTGCAGACTCTCATCATGAAGGGCTTTCAGATTAGGATCATCACTCATCATCGAACGCACCAGGCGCTCAGCATGGCCACTGACCGGCTCAACCACATGCAGAAAGGTGATCTGGGATTGGTAATGGCCGCACAAGCTCATGGCCGCCCGAAAAGCCGGACGGGAACCGGGACGAATATCCGAGGCATATAAAATACGGGTAACACCGGGCAGCATCGCTAACCCTCCTTATCAGCTTGAAGGGTCCAGAGGTGGGTCGCCTCTGAACACACTCCAGTCATTGTTATTCTGTTAGCTCTGTAAAACATGGCTGAAGGTAGTTTGAACCTTCAGCCTAAACTTCGGGTGATTGAACGCTTCTAGCGATAAAGCAGTTCAGGCAGGAACAGGGCAATCTGAGCGATAAAGGTGATCAGCGCCAGACGGACAATATCGGCCATCCAGAATGGGGTTACCCCCTTAAAGATGGTGCCCGGCTTCACATCCCTGAGCACCGCACTGAGCACGAAAACGTTCATCCCCACCGGCGGCGTAATAAGGCTGATCTCCGTGACAACCACCACCACAATACCGAACCAGACCAGATCGAAGCCCAGGCTCTGTACCAGCGGATAGAAGATAGGCACCGTCAGCAGCATCATGGAAAGACTCTCAAACACCATGCCCAACACGATATAGATCGCCAGAATCACCAGAATCACGCCCATCGGGCTGATATCCAGCGAGGTCACAAAAGCCAGCAGTGCATCCGGCAGACCCGCACGGTTGATAAAGTCAGAGAACACCAGCGCACCGATCAGAACACCAAACAGCATCGCTGTCGTCCGGCCAGTATCGGTCATCGCGTGGAACAGAGAACCCAGGGAAAGGGAGCGACGGGCCAGAGCGATCACAAAGGCACCACCGGCACCAATGCCAGCCGCTTCTGTCGGGGTGAAGACCCCCAGATAGATACCGCCCATTACGATGGTGAAAAGGACCAAAACACCCCAGACACCTTTCAGAGCCGCAAAGCGCTCACTCCAGCTCATTTTTTCGCCCGGAGGGCCTGCTTCAGGGTTACGCCATACGATATAACGCACGGCCGCCAGATAGAGAATGATCCCCAGCAGACCGGGCAGGAAACCCGCAGCAAACAGTTCACGGATACTGGATTCGGTCAGCAGACCGTAGATCACCAGAATCACGCTGGGTGGAATCAGAATACCCAGAGTCCCCCCGGCTGCGATCGACGCAGTAGCCAGAGAATCGGAGTAACCAAATTTACGCATCGGCGGCATTGCCACCTTAGCCATGGTTGCAGAGGTTGCCAGTGAAGAACCGCAAATCGCAGAAAAACCACCACAGGCCACAACTGTTGCCATGGACAGACCACCTTTACGGTGACCCAGAAACGCATAAGAGGCCTGATAGAGTTCCTGAGAAAGACCGGATTTGGTCACCAGGTTGCCCATCAGAATAAACAGAGGAATCACCGACAGGCCGTATTCCTGTGCGGTATCAATGACACGGTTCGCCGCCATAGACAAAGCGCCGGTCCAGCGAAAATCAAATAAATTGTCAAAGCCCAGCCCCTGCAGGTAGGCAAAACCGAAGAACCCTACAAAGCCCATCGCAAAAGCGATCGGGATTCGCACGATTACGATCAGCGCCAGCAGAATAGCAAAGCCGATAAGTGCTACAGTCATAAACTTGGTCCGGAAAAAACGCAGATGACAAAACTCAGCCTGACCGGTAACAGACAGAGCGGTCAGCTCTGTATCTGTACCAGACGATGAAACGATAACTCAGGGCCGAGCAACGGGTTTCAAAAAGCCACAAATGTCGATTCAGTCACGGGTTTCGATGATGATTCGATAGACGCCATAGGTGATCATCAGTGCCGCAGTGGCATAACTCATCACTGCAATGTACTGCACGATGTAGCCTACCGGTATTTCAAGGTATTCCGTTACAACGCCACGACGCAGAGAACGATCACCCAGGTAGAACATACGCTCTGCCAGGAAGTAAAGGCCACCGGACATCAGCAGTGCAGAAAATAATCCCAGTACCCGCATCAGTTTATTACTGATATAGCTGTCCAGAATATCAACCACAACATGGCCACCACGCCAGGTAACAATCGGCATCTGGGCAAAAACAATCACGGCCAGACCGATCTCTGTCAGCTCTACGGCACCATCTACTGCATTATCGAAGAAATATCGTCCGATTACGTCCATGCAAGTCAGAACCATCAAAGCAAACAACACTACCGCCGCACAGGCCTCAAGAAAAAAGGCCAGCCAAATGACTGGCCCTTTTTCTTCGTAGTGCTCTGCCACCCACTTAGGAAGCATTGCGAGAGACATACACTACTCCACTCAGTTGCCAGCAGTTTTCATGTTAGCTTCGTAGTCACGAGCGATCTTGCGCATCTCTTCCAGCGCCGCTTTCGCATCCACGTCACGATCTTCAACAGAGTCGATCCAGACCTGATCCATACCTTTGGTCAGCTCAACGAACTCTTTGTACATGGCATCGTTTTTAGAGATACGCTTCACGTTTACGCCAGCTTCCTGTGCCGCTTTGTAGCCTTCCATATCGGCACCATCCCAGGCACTACCGGCCAGAGCAGACAAGCGCAGACCGGATACACGACGGATCGCTGCACGGTCTTTCTCAGACAGATCTTCCATGAACTCAGGGTTGATAAACATAGAGAAGCTGCCCAGGTACATACCACCAGGCAGAACAGTCACATAGTTAGTCACTTCATTCAGACGCAGCGATTTTTGCTCACCCATCGGGATGAATACGCCATCAATAACGCCCTGCTGCAGCATTTCGTAAACTTTAGGGGCCGGAGCGCCTACAGGAGTGACGTGCATACGCTCAGCCAGAACACTCTGAACGCCGCCACCTACGCGAATTTTCTTGCCTTCAAGATCAGCAAGAGAGTTGATTGGCTCTTTGGAGTGGATCAGGCCGGGGCCGTGGGTGAACATACCCAGCACTTCCAGACCTTCAAATTCGCCCGCCTGACGGAAGTGTTTGTCATACACTTTCCAGAGAGCGACAGATGCGGCTTCTGCGCCAACACCCAGACCAGGCTGCTCAACCGCTTGTGGCAGTTTAAAACGACCCGGTACATAACCGTGATAGCTGAAAGATGCGTCGATTACGCCATCTTCAACCAGGTTGAACATGGTTTTAGGGTGGCCCAAACCTTGCTCAATTTTAATTTTTACGCGGCCTTCAGTCGCTTCTTCTACCCACTTAGCCCAAGTCGGCCAAACGATAGCATTCTGCGCAGCCGTTGGTGGTAGCCAGGTACCTACCCGCAGAATAGTTTCAGAAAAGGCAGCATTAGAGGCCAGCATAGTGGCGCCTAACGTCAGACCAACCAGGGCTTTTTTGAAGGTTTTCTTCATTATTGTCATTGTTGTCTCCTGCTTAGGTTTTGCCCTATAGCCCGTCGTGCAGTCAGGCCATAGGTCACGCTTATTATCGTTGTTAGTGCACTTTTTATTATTAAGAACACCTATTTCCAGAACACCCCTGCAGATCTTTCGTCTGCAGAGGCAGGTTTTAAATCACTTTAAAACTCTGAAAAACAGTTTCTGTATCAAATTCAATTCATTAGCAGATGCTATACCCGAGAAAAAAGCTGTAGCAGTGCTTTTTTCTACCATCAAGGGTACAGATCAAAGCCATTGAATTTAAAATCTGACTTAGATCAGATTTCCAAGATACAACATTATTTGCGATACCAAAAGAGAATCGTATATAAAATTTATGTATCTATTTAACTCATGAAAGGCGTAACACACACCATTTCACAACCTGCAGACTTATTTATCCGCAAAAAGTGGGTGGATATTGTTCTTATTGAACTTGAGCACCGGGTCCAGCTCTGTCATCTCAAAGGAGATCTGACAATAGTCGTTATCCGTTACCGGCTTCATCCAGTCACAAAGAATCTCAAACACCTTTTCTGCCACCTGCTTTTTCAGCGCCATATCACGGCCATGACCAATCTTCAGATTCAGATTCAGAAAGGCAAACTCATCTCGGCCATCCGCCACACGATAGTCATAACAGCGGATTGCACGACTGCGGACACCGCCAATCGGAAAAGCCCCCGTGGACACAACATATTCATGTAACGCTTTGAAAAGCGGCTGAAAATCCAACTTCTCATGCAGGTTGTCGGAATATTCCACAATAAAATGCGGCATAGATCACCTCACTGTCAGCAACAGAAGCCACCAGAGTGCACCAAGTGCACTCCGGAGGAAAAAACCGAAATCACACGCCCCATTTAGGGATGTGATGAGAGCCCATGCTGATGCAGACATTCTTAGGTTCGCAGAACACTTCGAAGCTGTAATCACCACCTTCACGGCCGGTACCGGACGCTTTCACACCACCAAACGGCGTACGCAGATCACGGACGTTCTGGCTGTTCACAAACATCATGCCCGCTTCGATGCGGTTCGCGATGCGATGCACCTTGCCCACATCCTGCGTCCACAGGTAAGACGCCAGACCGTAGTCGTTGTCGTTCGCCATGCGGATCACATCTTCTTCATCTTTAAACGGAATGATCACAGCCACGGGGCCGAAGATCTCTTCGCGGGCGATGCGCATATCATTGGTGACATCACGGAATGCGGTCGGGCGAACAAAGTGGCCGCCTTTCAGGTGATCCGGCAGTTCATCAACCGGCTTGTCAGGACCGCCAGCGATCAGGGTTGCCCCCTCTTCGATACCCAGCTTGATGTAATCGGTGACCTTCTCCCAATGCGCCTGACTGATCAGAGAGCCCACCTTGGTGTCCATCTCAGTTGGATCGCCAACCTTAATCTTATTAGCGCGGGCGGCAAACTCTTCACAGAACTTGTCGTAGATGCCTTCCTGCACAAACAGGCGGGAGCCTGCTGTACAACGCTCACCGTTAATCGAGAAGATACCGAATACCGCCGCATCCAGAGCACGCTCGTAGTCACAGTCATCAAAGATGATAACCGGTGACTTACCACCCAGCTCCATAGAGAACTTCTTCAGGCCAGCGTTGGCGATGATGTGCTTACCCGTCGAGGTACCACCGGTGAAAGAGATCGCATTGATGTTCGGGTCGGTGATCAGGGCGTTACCTGTGGTGCCACCAAAACCGTGAACGATGTTGAATACGCCAGCCGGAATACCGGCTTCCAGCGCCAGATGACCCAGGAAATCGGTAGACAGCGGAGACAGCTCAGACTGCTTCATCACAGCGGTGTTACCCAGTGCCAGTGCAGGAGCGGTTTTCCAGGTACCGGTCATAAATGGCACGTTCCACGGGGAGATCAGAGCACACACACCGGTCGGCTGATACAGGGTGTAGTTCAGCATCTGGTCATCCATCGGATAGGTGTGACCGTTCATCTGACGGGACTTCTCAGCGAAGAAGTAGAAGTTATTGGAAGAACGGGGAATCAGCGCATTCTGAGTCTGGTAGATCGGCAGACCGGTATCAGCGGTTTCCAGCTGAGCGATTTTCTCAACATTCTCACCAATCAGATCACCCAGCTTTTCGATAATCTTAGAACGCTTGGCAATCGGCATATTCGCCCACGCCGGGAAGGCATCTTTTGCCGCCTGAGTTGCCGCAGCAACCTGCTCAGGCGTGGCATGAGCGACCTCGGCCAGAACCTCACCGGTTGCCGGGTTTACAGTTTCAAACGTTTCCGGGCTTTCAACCCATTTGCCATTAATCAGGTTCTTAATCATTGTTCTTTACCGTCCTACCGTATGCACTAAAGCCTCTGTGCAGGCTTTAACTGAAATTTGAGCCTACTGCCTAAGCCAGTAATCCCATCACTGACCAGCAATAACTTAACATATTAACCAATTTATTTAACATATTAACGATTGTCAACTCAGAAGTTGCCCATGAAACTAAAATACGCCTGCTAACTTTAGTCCAACCCTGAACAAAGATGATTAGCCCAATGACGCCATATCATTAAGAGCTATTCTTGTGTTCAGAAGCCCCGGCACGACTACCCGGACCCACTCATTTAATTAACATATTAAGTTATTGACAATCCCAGCCTGAATAGCAAAACTACTTAACATAGAAAGTAATTGGCATAGATACTAATTTCGTATCCATACATTCCAACAAGAATCCAAAGAAACTGGAGATTTCGCCATGAGGCACAGCCGAATCCTGAAGGATGGCGTAGCAACTGAGCTGGCTATCGACCCAAATCAAAAGCAGGACATGACGTCACAGCAATGGCTGCCTGCAACCACAGGCACCGTATTTGGCATCGCGCTGAATGACAAAGAGCTTTGCGCCAGCCTGGAGCAGGCTTTTAACGAAAAGCCCCATGTGAATCCGCCGAAAACTCCGGTACTGCACATCAAAACCCCTAACACCCATATCGGTTATGGCGCAGCGATCCCGGCTCCTGCAGACGGCACCACTATCTATGCAGGTCCTTCTCTGGGTATCGTGATCGGCAAACAGGCCACCCGTGTTTCTGAAGAAAACGCCATGGATTACGTTGCCGGTTACACCATCGTCAACGAAGTGTCTCTGGCAGAAGGTTCTTTCTACCGTCCTGCGGTAAAAGCCAAGTGCCGTGATGGTTTCTGCCCGATCGGCCCATGGGTTGTGAATAAAGAAGACGTATCCAGCCCTGAGAAACTGGGCATCAACACCTTTATCAATGACGAACTGGTTCACAGCACCAGCACCGATCAGCTGGTTCACAGCCTGCAAAAGATCGTCAGCTACCTGAGCAGCTTTATGACCCTGCAGGAAGGCGATCTGATCATTGCCGGTACGCCACTGCGTACAGATAAGCTGGCACTGAAAGCCGGTGATACCGTTGCCATCGAGATCGATTCTATCGGTCGTTTGGAGAACAAAGTCATCAACGAAGCAGAGCTGGGTTAAGGGGAAGTCACCATGAAACGCGCACGTATTCTTTTAAACGGTGAACTGACCAACGTTACCGTTAACGACAATCTGGATGCTGTACTGGCAGACGGTACTGTTATTGCTCAGGCGGATGCGGACTGGCAGCCACCTTGCGATGGCAAGATCTTCGTTCTGGCGATCAACTATGCCGACCACGCTGCTGAGCTGTCTTTCAAGGCACCGGACGAGCCGCTGGTGTTCCTGAAAGCGCCTAACACCCTGCTGGGTCACAACAAAAACACCTACCGTCCGGACAATGTTGACTACATGCACTACGAGTGCGAGCTGGTCGCCATCATCGGTAAAACCGCGAAAAACGTTTCCCGCGAAGACGCGATGGATTACATCGGCGGCTACACCGTCGGTAACGACTACGCGATCCGTGACTATCTAGAAAACTACTACCGCCCTAACCTGCGGGTTAAGAGCCGTGATACCTGTACGCCGGTTGGCCCTTACATCGTGGACGCGAACGAAGTGGCTGATCCGCACAACCTGACCCTGCGCACCTATATCAACGGTGAACTGAAGCAGGAAGGTTCTACTAAGGATCTGGTGTTCAACATTCCTTATCTGGTGGAATACCTGAGCAACATCATGACGCTGGAACCGGGCGATATGATCTTCACCGGTACACCGGAAGGTCTGGCGGATGTTAAGCCGGGTGATGAAATTGTGACGGAAGTTGAAGGTGTTGGCCGTCTGGTGAACCACATCATCAGCGAAGACGACTACCTGAAAACGCTGGGCTGATCCCCCCTGTGGCTGAAACACTGTTTCAGCCACCAGCAAGCACACAACAAGAATAAAAAACCGTTGGTCGGCCAGATGATCTGGCCATCAAAACGACCAAGGGTTTGCACACAGGACTATCAAGATGCTTTCCGAAGAGATTATTAAAGATTGCGCCGCCCAGCTGCATCAGGCGGAAAAAGACCGCAAACAGATCCGTCAGATCTCCCTGCAATACCCTGAGATCACCATTCCTGATGCGTATAAGATTCAGAGCGAGTGGCTGAAACTCAAGCTGGCAGAAGGCCGTAAAATCATCGGCCACAAGATCGGCCTGACCTCCCGCGCCATGCAGATGTCTTCCCAGATCGACGAGCCGGATTACGGCACTCTGCTGGACGATATGCTGTTTGAAGATGCCGGTGATATCCCGACCGATCGTTTTATCGTGCCGCGTATCGAAGTGGAACTGGCCTTCATTCTGAAAGAGCCGCTGTCCGGCCCGAACTGCACCATCTTTGATGTGTATAACGCGACCGATTACGTGATTCCTGCACTGGAACTGATCGATGCCCGCTCTCAGTCCATCGACCCGGAATCCGGTCGCCCACGTAAAGTGTTCGACACCATTGCAGATAACGCTGCTAACGGCGGCATCATCATGGGTGGTCGTCCGATCAAACCATCCGAGATGGATCTGCGCTGGGTATCCGCCATGATGTACCGCAATGGCGTGATCGAAGAGACCGGTGTTGCCGCTGGCGTACTAAATCACCCGGCAAACGGCGTGGCATGGCTAGCAAACCGCCTGCACCCTTATGGCATCACACTGGAGCCGGGTCAGATCATTCTGGGCGGTTCTTTCACCCGTCCGGTTGCTGCACGCAAAGGTGATACCTTCCAGGTGGATTACGGCCCACTGGGTAGCATCAGCTGCTTCTTTAAATAAGACGCTGCCAGAACATCCCGCGATTAATCGGCTTTCAATAGATGCGGTTTCCTGCTCAATGCGGAAGCCGCATTTCAGGAGAACACCATGCCCGCTCCAACCAATACCTTTAAGCAAGCCCTGAAACAGGGTGATACCGCGCAGATCGGCCTTTGGCTGGGTCTGGCAAACAGCTACACCGCAGAACTGCTGGCCGGTGCCGGTTTTGACTGGCTGCTGATCGATGCAGAACACGCGCCGAACGACCTGCAAACCATTCTGGGTCAGCTGCAGGCGATCGCCCCTTATCCGTCTCACCCGATTGTTCGCCCGCCATGGCCGGATGCGGTTCGTATCAAACAGATTCTGGACTTAGGAGCTCAGACCATTCTGGCACCTATGGTGGAAACCGGTGAACAAGCAGCAGAAGTCGTGTCTGCAACCCGTTATCCGCCACAGGGTATCCGAGGTGTTGGCAGCGCGCTGGCACGAGCTTCCGGCTTTAACCGTATGCCTCAGTATCTGCAGACCGCTAACGACGAGACCTGTGTTCTGATTCAGATCGAAACCCCGAAAGGTGTTGAGAATCTGGATGACATTCTGGCCACAGAAGGTGTCGATGGCGTCTTTATCGGCCCATCTGACCTGAGCGCCTCTATGGGCTATATCGGCAACCCGGGTCACCCTGAAGTGCAGAAGGTGATCGAAGAGAGCATCGCCAAGATCGTTGCGGCCGGTAAGGCACCGGGCATTCTGATCGCTGACCAGGCGCTGGCTCAGCGCTATATCGAACTGGGCGCACTCTTTGTTGGTGTCGGTACCGATACCGGCCTGCTGATGAAGTCCTCCAACGATCTGGCGGCCAAGTTCAAAGCCAATATCGAAGCCCCTAAAGCAGAAAAAGGCTCCGTTTACTGATAACCATCAGATAAAACAGTTCTGATCCTATCTGCTCAGACAGAAACAGAGACTGAAACAAAGAGATGCCTCTTGCACCCGGCACTTTTTCTTCACCTCGAAAAAGGCCGGGTGTTTTTTTCACCACATCAGGGCGGGCTGGGTTATGCTTGTCTGATATCACCCACGATTTGTCAGCAGATTGAAGCCCCATGCCGGTAAACCATAACGACGAGTGGATCCCCAACATTGTTATCGGTCAGGATTACGACCAACATTTCGCTGAAGCCTCCATCCACTTTGATGTACTGGGGCGCATGGCGGATTTCTTCGGTCGTGATATGCCGGTGCACCTGCACGCCCAGTTTCTGCAGATTCACTTTATTCATGGCGGCAAAAGCCACTTCTATATCGACGAAGCGGTTTACAACTGCGAAGGGGCCTGCGTTTTTCTGACGCCACCGGCGATTCCCCACTCTTTTATGACCCAACCCGGCGTCACCGGATACGTACTGACCGTGCATCAGTCACTGATCTGGTATCTGCTTAGCGACAGCCAGAACAACCAGCTGGACAGCGAACATATCCGCCCCATCTGTATTGAAAAGCGCCTGCTCAGTGACGAACAGCTGAAACTCTGGCATCGGCTGGAACACAGTTTTGAAGCCCTGCAGGATGAATGGCAGTACGAACACAGCGACAAGAACTTTGCCCTTGAAAGCATCGTGCGCCTGCTGCTGTTACAGATGATGCGCCTTGCGCCGGAGAAGACCGAGACCCAGACCGTTGCCAGTGAAGAGCTGCGCCAGTTCCGCCGCTTCTCAGAACTGCTGGAGAAAGAGTTCCGTAACCGCTGGCCGCTGAGCAAATACTGCTCCACCATCGGCGTCTCCGAAAGCCGCCTGAATCATATCTGCCAGCGGGTCGCCAACTGCCCGCCGAAAAAGCTGATTCATGAGCGCGTCCTGCAGGAGAGCAAACGCATGCTGCGCTACTCCAACCTCAGCATCAACGATATCGGCTTTGAGCTGGGCTTTACCGACCCCTCCTACTTCTCCCGTTTCTTCCGCAAGCAAACCGGCCTGACCCCGAAAGACTTCCGGCTGCAAAGCGATAAGAAGACGCAGTAACCATAAAATCACGCTAAATATGTGACCTTAGGCTACTTTGAACTCAACACCCCTTGCCGGATCATTTTTTTTGGATATCGTCGCATACCCCAAAAGGATAATTTCCCGTCGACATGGTTTGTCGCCTGCATAACTATAATTAAAATATTCAAACTAATACCTTCAGGAGCCATTATGAGTAGTCAATATTCTCCGCCGGTATCATGTGGTTTAAGTAAAAAAGAAGTGCATGCCGTTGCTGAACAGGCTGCTAAACTTTTCGAATACACTCCTGGATCAGAACTCCACCCGATTGTAGAGAAACTTGGTGGAGAGATCAGAGTAGTTGCTGGCCACGAATTATACGAAACGCAGGATGGATCAATCACAATTGATGATGACGGTTCATTCATCATCAACTTAGCCAACGATGTTGGCTATTCTAGACAGCGCTTCACGATCGCGCATGAGCTTGGACACTTGGTATTGCACTACGTGATGGCCGCAAAATCTGAACCATTACAAGCAAACCGCTACGGTACTGGAAGAACCGAATGGGAAGCAAATTGGTTTGCTTCAGCATTTTTGATGCCTGAAGCGGAAATCAAAGAATCCTATTATAGACATAGTGGTAACATTTCAAACATTGCATTTGACTTTGATGTTTCCCATGCCGCCGCAGAAATCAGACTGGATGAACTGAGTATTAAGGGATAATGGAATTACCGCCACAACTCAAGAAAGCCCAGCTAAGGTTATTTTTTAGTGTCGACCTTGTGGGCTCTACTTCCTTCAAGCAATCCAGTTCCAACAATAGTTTTAAGTCTGACGTTAACTGGCGAGTAGCGATTAGTAGCTTTTTCATTGATTTTGATAAAGCGATTGGAGTTTCGTGGTCAGACTCCATTAAACGTCTAGAGACCTGCTCCCCTCATCTCAAAAGTTCTAAGCCTACCTTTTGGAAAGGTGCTGGTAGTGTTCAAAATTCTGTGTCACCCCTATAGTTTACCCTCTACAGGGAGTGA